>DATHMC010000130.1:0-5385 GCA_035487495.1 Undibacterium sp. | reverse complement strand
AGTGCGCAGGCGAGACCTCATCAACCGGTTCCGGCGGCTCCGCCAGCGCCGTCGATGGCATCGGCGGCAGCCAGCGCCGGCCTGCAAAAACCGAGCAGCAATGCAACGAGCACGCACAGTGTCGCCGCCGCAAATACGCCGCCGCAAGCGGCTGCGCCGGCAGCGAAGTCCGCACTCAGTCCCGCGATGGCCGCGCTGGCGGCCGCGCGTTCCGGCGTGAATAAACCGGCGGCCAACGCGCCGGGTGCCGCGGCCAAACCCGCACCGGTTGAAGCTGTCGCCGCCGTGGTCCAGGCTGCTCCGGTGATTCCCGCAGCTGCGGTGGCGCCGGTTGCCATGGCGACGGTTAGCCAGCCGCAGCTGGCAGACCCTATCGACGATATGCCGCCGCCCTGGGACGATGATGTCATGCTGAGCACGACCCGCCCTGGCGGTAATGCGCCGGCAAAAGCAGCAGGTCCGGCCGCCAATCCTTGGGATGATGTGCCGGAAGAGAGTTTCGGCGAATCCCTGGCGGCGAGTATGGGGACTGTTCAGCACGCTGCCGACGCTTCGATGCAGGGTGCGCCAGGCGCCGTATTGGCCGAAGAACTGGTTGCCGAAACGGCGCTTGACGCGCCGCTTGTCCAATTTACAACGACGGCGGCAATTGCGCCGCGGCCGGCATCTTTCACTCCGGTTGCCGAGCTGGGCTGGGATGGGCATTGGCCGAATCTTGCCGCTGCGCTACCGGTGCGCGGCGTGGCGCAGCAGTTGGCGCAGCAAAGCGAGCTGGTGCTGTGCGAACTCAACGGCAATGCCGTGGTTTTCAATTTGCGGGTGCCGCTGGCGACCTTGCTGTCCGCCGGCAGTGTCGATAAATTGACTGCCGCGCTGAGCGAGCGTTTTGAGCGTACCGTGCGGGTGGACACCCAGATCGGCGCGGTCGAGCAAACTGCCAACGCGCAAGCCATCGCAGAGCGTGCGGCACGCCAGCAGATGGCAGAAAAGTCGATACAAAACGATTCCTTCATACAGACTTTAATGCGAGAATTCGGCGCGACTATCGTGACCGGCAGCATCAAGCCTGTGTAGTTAAATGATTTGGTTAATTAGTAAATAGCGGAGAAATTCTTATGATGAAAAATCAACTCGCCGGCTTGATGAAGCAAGCCCAGGCCATGCAGGACAATATGAAAAAAGCCCAGGACCAACTGGCCCTGATCGAAGTGGAAGGCCAGTCCGGCGCCGGACTGGTCAAGGTTGTGATGACCTGCAAGAATGACGTCAAGCGCGTTACCATCGATCCTTCCCTGTTGGGGGACGACAAGGATATGCTGGAAGACCTGGTTGCCGCAGCTTTCAATGATGCAGTACGCAAGGCTGAAGCGACATCGCAAGAAAAGATGTCCGGCTTGACTGCAGGCATGCCTTTGCCTCCAGGCTTTAAGATGCCTTTCTGAGTCCTGCACATTATCCCCAAGACGCGCGCGCATTGGCTGCGCCGTCTTTCCCGGATTTATCCTCGGTCGATCCATCTTTATCCCCTCCGTTATTCTATCTATTCTATTGAGCGGCGAGTCTTGTGAAACCCCATAGCAGCCTTGAATTATTAGCCGAAGCTTTGCGCCGCTTGCCTGGCGTGGGGCCGAAATCGGCTCAGCGCATGGCCTATCACATGCTGCAGCATGACCGCGAAGGCGCAGCGTTGCTGGGACATGCGTTCACGCAGGCGGTAGAGAAAATCCAGCATTGCACCTCCTGCAATACGTTTACCGAGAACCCGCTGTGCGAAACTTGCATGGATGGAGAGCGCGATGCGTCTTTGCTGTGCGTGGTGGAAACGCCATCAGACCAGCTGATGATAGAGCAAACCTTGACCTACAAAGGCTTGTACTTTGTCCTGATGGGGCGCCTGTCCCCGCTGGATGGGGTGGGGCCCAAGGACATCCATCTGGAAAAATTGATCAAGCGTGCCACCGATGGCGTGGTCGCCGAAGTGGTGCTGGCGACCAATTTCACCAATGAAGGCGAAGCCACCGCGCATTACATCAGCGAAACCATGAAGGCGCGCGGCCTGAAGGTAAGCCGACTGGCGCGCGGTGTGCCCGTCGGCGGGGAATTGGAGTATGTGGATGCAGGCACGATAGCGCGCGCGATGCTGGACCGGCGCAGCACCTGATCCCGCATATCACTCGTAGGCAAAATACATTGCTGGTGAACTGATGAACACACAACAGAAAACCAAAGGCCCGCTGGCCGGTATCAAGGTGCTGGAATTGGGCACACTGATTGCCGGACCGTTCTGTTCGCGCATGCTGGCCGAGTTCGGCGCCGAGGTGATCAAGGTGGAATCGCCGGATGGCGGCGATCCGCTACGTCAATGGCGTGTGTTGAAAGACGGTACCTCGCTGTGGTGGAGCGTGCAGGCCCGCAATAAAAAGAGCATCACGCTGAATATGAAGGACGCGCAAGGGCAGGAAATCGCCCGTCGTCTGGCGCTGGATGCCGACATCATCATAGAAAATTACCGTCCCGGCGTATTGGAAAAGTGGAACCTCGGTTACGAACAGCTAAAGGCGATTAATCCGGCCGCCATCATGGTGCGATTGTCCGGTTATGGACAGACTGGCCCGATGAAGGATTTGCCGGGTTTTGGCGCAATCGGCGAATCGATGGGCGGTTTGCGCTACGTGTCCGGCCATCCCGACAGGCCGCCGGTGCGGGTAGGCATCTCTATCGGCGATTCGGTCGCGGCCCTGCACGGCGTGATAGGGGCGATGATGGCGCTGCGCCATCGCGACGTCACCGGCGGCCGCTGGAACGGCAAGGCCGGGGGCGACAGCGTGGCCGGGCAGGGCCAGATGGTTGACGTCGCGCTGTATGAATCGGTATTCAACCTGATGGAATCGCTGGTGCCTGAGTTCGATCAGGCCGGAGTGGTCCGCGAACGTACCGGCGGCGCCTTGCCGGGTATCGTGCCGTCAAATACCTACACTACAGGCGATGGCGAAAACATCGTCATCGCCGGCAATGGCGATGCGATCTTCCGCCGGCTGATGACGGCGATAGGCCGCGCAGACATGGCAAACGATCCGGGATTGGCGCGCAATGACGGACGCGTACCGCGGACGATGGAGATAGACCAGGCGATACAGTCCTGGTGCAGCACCCAGGGAATAGATTCGGCGCTGGCGGTGCTGAAGGATGCGGATGTGCCGGTGGGTAAAATCTATTCGGTGCGCGACATGATGAGCGACCCGCAGTTCCTGGCCCGCAATATGTTTGAGCAGCACGCGTTTGAGGACGGTTCGCCGATCAAGTTGCCGGCAATTACTCCCAAGCTGTCAGAGACTCCCGGCCATACCGCCTGGCTCGGCCCCAAACTGGGCGAGCACAATGTCGAGGTATTGCGCAGTCTCGGTTATGATGATGCACAGATAAATGATTTAATCAAAAACAAAACCATATAAATCCCGGCAGGAGACAAAATGAACAAAGGCTTCTTCAAGCAGTTTGCGATTGCATTGGTCTTGTTTTTGTTAGGTTATTTCACCACGCAGGTCTTGTTTGCGCAAACCCTGGAAAAGCCCAGGATCTCCATCGCTGTGGGCGGCAAGAACCTATTCTACTATTTGCCGCTGACGATCGCCGAGCAATTGGGCTATTTCAAGGATGAAGGCTTGCAGGTGGAGATCAGCGATTTTGCCGGCGGCGCCAAAGCCTTGCAGGCGATGGTCGGCGGCAGTGCCGACGTGGTTTCCGGCGCTTATGAGCATACCATCAACATGCAGGCCAAGGGGCAAGCTATCACGGCCTTCGTGCTGCAAGGACGCGCGCCGCAAATCGTCATGCTGGCAAGCAACAAGACCCTGCCGAATTACAAGAGCGTGGCAGATTTAAAGGGCAAGAAAATCGGTGTGACCGCTCCGGGCTCTTCCACCAACATGATGGCGAATTTTGTGCTGGCGCGTGCCGGCCTGAAGCCTGCGGACGTATCTTTTATCGGCGTAGGCGCTGCGGCGGGCGCACTATCGGCGATGCGCTCCGGACAAATCGATGCGATGGCCAACCTGGACCCAGTGATCACGATGCTGGAGCAGAAAAATGAGGTGAAGGTCATCGCCGACACGCGTACGCTGAAAGACACCAATAATATCTTCGGCGGCATGATGCCGGCGGCCACGCTGTATGCGCCGGAAGCCTTTATCAAGAAAAACCCGAATACCACGCAAGCATTAACCAATGCGATGGTGCGCGCGCTGAAATGGCTGCAAAAGGCCGGGCCGTCCGACATCGTGAAGGTCGTGCCGGAGTCCTACCTGCTGGGAGACCGTGCCCTCTACCTGGAAGCCTTCATGAAAGTCCGGGAAGCCTTGTCGCCGGACGGCGTGATTCCTGAATCCGGCACCAAAACCATGCTGAAGGCATTGCAAACCTTTGAGCCTGACCTGGCGGGCAAGAATATCGACCTGAGCCGCACTTATACCAATGCCTTTGTTGTCAAGGCGAACCAGAAATATAAATAGAGCGCATCTCACTGACATTGAGGAAGCGAGTTCCAAGCATGATTCCAGCGCTACTGTTTGACAACATCAACTGCACCTTTGTTTCCAGGGAAGACAGCCAGCAACGCCATACCGCAGTTGCCGATACCACGCTGGCGATTGCAGCGGGCGAATTCGTCTCGGTGGTGGGGCCTACCGGCTGCGGCAAGTCAACCTTGCTAAATATCGGCGCCGGCTTGCTGGCACCCTCCAGCGGCAGCGTGCAGGTGTTCGGCGAGCCTTTGCTGGGCATCAACCGGCGTGCCGGCTACATGTTCCAGGCGGAAGCCCTGATGCCGTGGAAGACGGCGCTGGAAAACGTCACTGCCGGTTTGAAGTTCAGGGGTATCGCACCTGGACAGGCGAAGGTGGACGGCGAGAGTTGGCTGGCCCGCGTCGGTTTGCACGGCTTCGGCGACCGCTATCCGCATCAATTGTCCGGCGGCATGCGCAAGCGCGTGGCGTTGGCGCAGACCTTGATCCTCGACCCCGACATCATCCTGATGGATGAGCCATTTTCCGCACTGGATATACAAACCCGGCAACTAATGGAAAATGAATTGCTGGATTTGTGGCAAGCCAGGAAAAAGGCTGTGCTGTTTATCACACATGACCTGGATGAAGCGATCGCCATGTCGGATCGCGTCATAGTCCTGTCTGCCGGCCCGGGCACGCACCCGATAGGTGAGTTCAAGATCGATTTACCCAGGCCGCGCGACGTCGCCGAGATACGCTCCGATCTGCGCTTTGTTGAGTTGCATGCGCAAATCTGGGCGGTGTTACGCGAAGAAGTGCTGAAAGGCTACCAGCAACAAAAGATCGAGGCCTAGGCTTACGCCAACCCGACCCAACCCAACCC
>DATHMC010000129.1:0-19335 GCA_035487495.1 Undibacterium sp. | reverse complement strand
ACTGCCGGCAACCCTGCCGGCATCTTCCGGTGCCAGGCCGCCGCCGGCGCCATTGGCGACGGCAGCTCCGAAATCGCTTGCGGCGGCTATTCCGCTGGTGCGGGTGCGCGCCGATATCCTGGACCGGCTGGTCAACCAGGCCGGTGAGGTGTCGATCTCGCGCTCCAAGCTGGAAAATGAAGTCGGCACGCTGCGCTCCTCGATGGTAGAGCTGACCGAAAACGTGAACCGCCTGCGCGACCAGCTGCGCGAGGTGGAAATCCAGGCGGAAACCCAGATCAGCTCGCGCATGGCCCTGTCCGGCGATCGCGAGTTCGATCCCTTGGAGTTCGACCGTTTCACCCGCCTGCAGGAGCTGACGCGCATGATGGCCGAGAGCGTCAGCGACGTCGCCACGGTGCAGAACAACCTGACCCGCACCATAGACGGCGCCTCGGAGGGCTTGCACGCGCAGGCCCGGCTGACCCGTGAGTTGCAGCAGGATTTGATGCGGGTGCGCATGGTGCCGTTCGCCAGCATTTCCGAGCGCCTGTACCGGGTGACGCGCCAGGCGTCCAAGGAGCTGGATAAACGCGTCAACCTGGATATTCGCGGCGCTTCGGTGGAAATGGACCGCAGCGTTCTGGAAAAGATGGCTGGCCCGTTCGAGCATTTATTGCGTAATGCGATTGTGCACGGCATAGAGAGCCGCGCAAGCCGTCGTGCAGCCGGCAAGGATGAAGTCGGCGAGCTATTGGTGGAGGTGCGCCAGGAGGGTAATGAGGTGGTGATCCACTTCACCGACGATGGCCAGGGCCTGAACCTGGGCCGCATCCGCGACAAGGCCAAGGCTATCGGTTTGCTCGGCTATGAGGATGAAGCAACGGATGCCGAAGCGGTGAATATGATTTTTGAGCCCGGCTTTTCCACCGCCGGGGAGATTACCGAGCTGGCCGGGCGCGGCGTAGGCATGGATGTGGTCCGTTCCGAGGCGGCGTCGCTGGGCGGCAGGGTGTCGGTCACGTCTGTGCAAGGCCACGGCGCGCATTTCACTATCCATTTGCCGTTGACGCTGGCAGTGACCCAGGTGGTCATCCTGACCTGCGGCGGCAGAACTTACGCATTGCCGTCGGTATTGGTGGAGCAGGTGCAGCAACTGAAGGCGCCCGTGCTGGCTGCCGCCTACAACGACGGTGCGATCATGTGGCAGGGCAATCGCGTTGCGTTGCATTATTTGTCGACGATGCTGGGCGAACATGACATCGCCCCGGTAGCGCAGCAGTATTCGCCGGTGCTGATCATGAAGAGCGGCAGCGAACGGGTAGCGATACACGTGGACGACGTGATCGGCAATCGCGAGGTGGTGGTGAAGAACATCGGCCCGCAATTGTCGCGCATGCTGGGCATAGCGGGGGCGACGGTGCTCGGTTCCGGCGAGATTGTGCTGATCCTCAATCCGGTGCCGCTGGCGGCAAAAATGGAGCATGAGCAGATCCGCCATTCGTTGGTGCAATCCGGATCCGGCCTGCCCGGGATGGGCGCGGTCGCCGATATGGCGCACGATCCTGAGCTGAACAGCATGCAGGTGCAGCCGGTGCACGGCCTGCGCACGCAGCATATCGTGATGGTGGTCGACGATTCGCTGACCGTGCGCCGGGTAACGCAGCGCCTGTTGTCGCGCGAAGGCTACCAGGTGGTGCTGGCGAAAGACGGTATCGATGCGCTGGAACAGTTGCAGTCCATTACGCCGGATGTGATGCTGGTGGATATAGAAATGCCGCGCATGGATGGTTTCGACTTGACGCGCAATGTGCGCAGCGATGCCCGTACCAGCCATGTTCCCATCATCATGATCACGTCGCGCACCGCCGACAAGCACAAGAACTATGCGTTTGAACTCGGCGTCAATGCATACTTCGGCAAACCTTATCGCGAGGATGATCTGCTGGAGGCAATCACTCGCTTCGTCAGCGAAAAAGCGCCGGGATAATCCGGATTGCGCAGCGCCAAGACGAAACGCCCGGACGTAAACCGGGCGTTTTTTTTATGGAGATTTCTTGATCACAGCATACCTGGCCAGCGTCTCCTTGCGGGCGACTTCATGCTCGACGACCGGCGCAGGATAATCCCGGCCCAGCACGATGCCCGCATTGGCCAGCGCTTGCGGCGTCAGCTTCCACGGCGCGTGGATCTGGCGCTTATCCAGCCGGCTCAAGGCCGGCAGGTAGCGCCGTATGAACTGGCCTTCGGCATCGAATTTTTCGGACTGTGTGACCGGATTGAAGATGCGGAAGTAGGGTTGCGCGTCGCAACCGGACGACGCCGCCCATTGCCAGCCCCCATTGTTGGCAGACAGGTCAAAATCATTCAAGTGCAGGGCGAAATAGCGCTCGCCCCAGCGCCAGTCTATCCCCAGGTCCTTGATCAGGAAGCAGGCCGTCACCATGCGCAGGCGGTTATGCATATAGCCGGTCCGGTTGAGCTGGCACATTGCCGCATCGACTAGCGGATAGCCGGTCTGGCCCCGGCACCAGGCGTCAAACAGCCGCTCAGCATGTACCCCGGTTTCCCATAGGATCGCATCGTAATCGGGCTTGAACGCGCGTTCGGCGACGTGCGGATGATGCTGCAGGATCATGAAATAGAAGTCGCGCCAGATCAATTCCGACAGCCATGCCCGGGCACCGGGATTGACGGTGTCGGTGCGTATCCGGTGCAAGGCTTCGCGCACCAGGTGGCGTATTGAAACGGTGCCAAAGCGCAGGTGCACCGACAGATAGGAGGGGCCCTTGATGGCCGGGAAGTCGCGCGTCACGTCATACTGCCGGATGCGGGACAGGAAGTCCTCCAGCAGCCTGGCGCCGCCCGACATGCCGGCGGGCAGCGCCATCCTGGCCTCCGGGCTATCCGTAAAGCCCAGTTCCGGCAACGACGGCATGGTGCCATCCCGGCAGGCGGCAAAGCTGGCCGCGTGGTTTTCTATCGGATAGGATTGGCAATAGAAATCGCCGCCCTCCGCATGGATTTTTTTCAGCCAGGCATTCTTGTACGGCGTAAATACCGAGAACGGCGTGCCGGCCAGCGACAGCACTTCATCTTTTTCGAAGATCGCCTGATCCTTGAAGGTTTTCAGCGCGCAGCCATAGACCGCCAACTGGTTGCGGACCTGCAGATCCCGTTGCATGGCCCGCGGTTCATAGTCGTGGTTGGCGAACACCGCATGGATGCCCAGTTCTGCCGCCAGTTTGGGGATTTCCTGCTCCGCATAGCCGTGCCGGACGATCAGCGCGCCGCCCAGTCTTGCCAAGTCCTGCGCCAGTTCCCTGACGCTGTCATGGATAAAGCTCACCCGCCGGTCCGTCGGCGGCAGGCCTTGCAGGATGGCCTTGTCAAACACAAAGACGCAATACACCTGCGTACTTTGCCTGAGTGCATGGTAGAGCGCCGCATGGTCAAAGCTGCGCAGGTCGCGCCTGAACCAGACCAGCGCGCGGGGAAATTCACTTTGCATGGGTGGAGCCCGATTTATATATCGTCATATTGTAGCGATAAGATGCCGGCCGGTAGTCTGGGTTGCAAGAATCAGCGCCGGAATCACATGGTTTTTGCCAAAAAGGCATCATGATCTTTGCCTGGCTTCGATTTCCGCTAGCATCGGCGGCGCTAGTCCGCCAATATGGGCGGGGTTTTGGTTCGATGCGGGCCATACGGCGGCAAAAATGCTAAAATGTCGGGTATGGCGAAGCAAATAAAATCTCACCGCTCCACTTTGTTTGGAGAAACTCCAAGGTCGGAGCCAGATACTCCTTCCAAGCCCCCTATTTCTTCCGATTCCGCCGCGACCGATACCGATTCGGAATTGAATCTGGCTAATCATTTCCTGATTGCAATGCCCTCCATGCTGGACCCTATTTTTGGCGGTTCCGTCATCTATCTGTGCGAGCACAGTCAGCGCGGCGCGATGGGGCTGGTGATCAACAAGCCGACCGACATGACGATTTCAGGCTTGTTCGACCGCATCGACCTGAAACTGGAAATTATTCCCAATTCCCACCCCATGCGCCAGCAGCCGGTGATGTTCGGCGGCCCGGTGCAGGATGACCGCGGCTTTGTCCTGCATGCGCCCGTCGGTGAATTCTCTTCTTCATTGAGGGTGACCGACGACATCGCCTTCACCACTTCGCGCGACGTGCTGGAAGCGGTTGCCGCCGGCGACGGGCCGGAGCGGGTGCTGGTCAGCATCGGCTATGCGGGCTGGGGCGCCGGGCAGCTGGAACAGGAAATCCTTGCCAACGGCTGGCTGACCGTGGCCGCCGACGCCAGCGTCATGTTCGACCTGCCGATAGAAGAGCGCTTCATGGCTGCCATCAAACTCCTGGGGATAGACCCGATGATGCTGGCTGCCGACGCCGGACACGCCTGATGGCCGCACTGGACGGCGCAGCAACCGCAACCGGGACTAGCTTGAACGGCAGCATACTGGCCTTCGATTTCGGCTTGAAGCGCATCGGTGTCGCCGTGGGCAATACCCTGATGCGCCAGGCTCAGCCGCTCTGCATCGTCAGCGCCGCCACCAACGACGGCAAATTTGCTGAAATTACCGAGTTGATCAAAACCTGGCAGCCCGTGCTGTGCGTGGTCGGCCTTCCCATGCACCCGGACGGCGCGGCGCATGAAATGACCCAGCGCTGCCAGCGCTTTGCCAATCAGTTGCATGGCCGCTATGGTGTGGCGGTGGAACTGGTGGATGAACGCTATTCCTCTGCGGTGATTTCCGCAAAACGCGGCGAGCATATCGATGCGCAAGCTGCCGCCCTTATTCTGCAACAATATTTCGACCAGACCCCATGACCACATCCATCCCAAGCCTTGATGCGGAAGCCCTGTACCAGGATCTGCTGGCACAAATCAAATCCCAGATCACGCTGGACCAAAAGCTGGCAATCGTCGGCATCTATTCCGGCGGCGCCTGGCTGGCGGAGCGCCTGGTCAAAGACCTCGCGCTGCAAAACAAGCCCGGCTTTATCGACGTGTCTTTTTACCGCGACGATTATGCGCAGAAGGGCCTGCATGCCGAGGTCAAGCCTACCCAGATCCCGTTTGACGTGAACGACGCCAGCATCATCCTGGTGGATGATGTGCTGTACACCGGACGCACTACGCGCGCAGCGATCAATGAGCTGTTCGACTACGGCCGGCCCGCAAAAATCATGCTGGCAACCCTGGTAGACCGCGGCGGCCGCGAATTGCCGATCGCCGCCGACTTTTCCGCCCATACCGCGGCTTACGACAAGACCTATTCCATCAACCTGCAGCGCGCAGACGACGGTACCTTTAGCCTGAGCATAGACCATGCATAATCCCCAACTGAACAAACACGGCGAACTGCAGCATTTGCTGACCATAGAGGGTTTGCCGAAGTCCATCGTCAACCATATCCTGGACACGGCCTCCTCCTTCGTCAGCATCAGCGACCGCGAGGTGAAGAAGGTGCCGCTGATGCGCGGCAAAAGCGTGTTCAACCTGTTCTTTGAAAACTCCACGCGCACCCGCACTACTTTTGAGATCGCGTCCAAGCGCCTGTCGGCCGACGTAATCAACCTGAATATCTCCGCCTCCAGCACCAGCAAGGGCGAATCCCTGCTGGATACGATAGACAACCTGGCAGCGATGCACGCCGACATGTTTGTGGTCCGCCACTCGATGTCGGGCGCGCCCTACCTGATCGCCAAGCACCTGAACGACACCAATCAGCAGCACGTGCACGTAGTGAATGCCGGCGATGGACGTCACGCCCATCCTACCCAGGGCTTGCTGGACATGTACACCATCAGGCACTACAAAAAAGACTTCACCAAGCTGACGGTCGCCATCGTCGGTGACGTATTGCACAGCCGCGTGGCCCGTTCCGACATCCATGCGCTGACCACGCTGGGCGTGCCGGAAGTCAGGGTGATAGGGCCGCGCACCTTGCTGCCGGTCGGCCTGGAGCAAATGGGCGTGCGCGTGTTCAGCGACATGAATGAAGGCTTGAAGGGCGTGGACGTGGTCATCATGCTGCGCCTGCAGAATGAGCGCATGAGCGGCGCGCTGCTGCCCTCCGCACAAGAATATTTCAAAAATTACGGACTGACGCCGGAGCGGCTGGCCCTGGCCAGGCCGGACGCAATCGTGATGCATCCGGGACCGATGAATCGCGGCGTGGAGATAGACTCGGCGGTGGCCGACGGCCCGCAGGCGGTGATCCTGCCGCAGGTCACTTTCGGGATTGCCGTGCGCATGGCGGTGATGAGCATTGTCGCCGGAAACTAAGCTGCTACCAAGCTGGAAATAGGACACTAAAATAGTATGAAAATCCATATCAAGAACGGCCGCATCGTAGACCCTGCCAACGGCATCGATGCAGTACAGGATTTATATATCGTTGCCGGCAAGATCGTCGCGCTCGGGCAAGCCCCGGCCGATTTCGCCGCCAACAAGACCATCGACGCTAGCGGTCTGGTCGTGGCGCCCGGCCTGGTCGACCTGAGCGCCAGGCTGCGCGAACCCGGCTTCGAGTACAAGGCCACGCTGGAATCCGAATTGCAGGCCGCCATGCGCGGCGGCGTCACCAGCCTGGTCTGTCCGCCGGATACCGATCCCGTGCTGGACGAATCCGGCCTGGTGGAAATGTTGAAGCAAAGGGCCAGGACCCAGAACAAAGCGCACGTCTATCCGCTGGGCGCATTGACGGTTGGCCTGAAAGGCGAGGCGCTGACCGAGATGGCCGCGTTGACCGAGGCCGGCTGCATAGGGTTCTCGCAGGCGGAAACCGTGATCGAAGATACCAATGTCTTGCAGCGTGCCTTGCAGTATGCCGGCACTTTCGGCTACACGGTCTGGCTGCGTCCGCAGGATGCCTTTATCGGCAAGGGCGGCGTCGCGCATAGCGGGCCGCTGGCGTCGCGGCTGGGTCTGTCCGGCGTGCCGGTGATGGCGGAGACGATAGCGCTGCATACCTTGTTCGAATTGATGCGCGCCACCGATGCCAAGGTCCACCTGTGCCGCATCTCTTCCGCTGCCGGGCTGGAGCTGGTGCGCCAGGCCAAAAAGCAAGGCCTGTCGCTGACGTGCGACGTCGGTGCGCACCATGTGCACCTGACCGACGCCGATATAGGTTTCTTTGATTCCAATGCGCGCCTGACTCCGCCTTTGCGCACCCAGCGCGACCGCGACGCGATCCGGCTGGCGCTGCAGGACGGTACCATCGATGCGATCTGTTCCGATCACACGCCGGTCGACGACGATGAAAAATTACTGCCGTTTGCCGAGGCATCGCCCGGCGCCACCGGCCTGGAATTGTTGTTGTCGCTGGCGTTGAAGTGGGCCGAAGAAAGCCGGGGCGAAGTGTCGCTGAGCCAGGCCATTTCCAGGATTACCGTTGACGCAGCCAGGATTACCGGCCTGCCTTGCGGCCAGCTTGGCGTCGGCCGTGTCGCCGACATCTGCCTGTTCGATCCCGCACAACGCTGGACGGTGGAAGCGAAGCGCCTGATCAGCCAGGGCAAGCATACGCCTTTCCTCGGTTACGAACTGCCGGGGGTGGTGAAGGCGACTATCGTTGCCGGTCATGTCGCGTTTGAGGCCTTGCATTAAGCAGGCTTTCCATCATAAGTAGGGCTTACGCAAAATTATTTCAGGCAGGGGATTCAGACGCACCACGTTATTCCCGCGAAAGCAGGAATCCATTTTTTGCCGGAATCGACAATGGGTCCCCGCTTTCGCGAGGACGCCGCCGCGGGGCCTGCGATGCCTCATATTTGCGTAAGCTCTAATAAATAACAATCATAAGGGTAGGCATGATAGCTTGGCGTTTTGCACGCGTGATCGTGCATCTGTTTGCGGGACTATTGACCTGTGCGCTGGTTTTTCCATGGACGGCTGCTGGCGTCCATGAGCGCCTGATACGTCGCTGGTCCCGCAAGTTACTGCAGATAGTGAAAGTGGACGCCCGCTTCCGCGACCTCGCGGATGGAGCGGTGGCCGAGCGTTCGCTGATCGTCGCCAATCACGTTTCGTGGCTGGATATCTTCGTGATGAATTCCGTGCATCCCTGCCATTTCGTCGCCAAATCCGATATCCGCGGCTGGCCGCTGATAGGTTGGCTGTGCGAAAAAACCGGCACCATCTTCATCGCGCGCGGCAAGCAGCGTGAAGTGAGGAAAATCTACGAAGGCCTGGTGCACCAGATCCAGGCTGGACAAAGGGTGGCTTTTTTCCCGGAAGGGACGACAGCGCCGCAGGGCAGCTTGCTGCCATTTCATGCCAACCTGTTCGAGGCGGCGATCCAGGCCCAGGTGCCGATACAGCCGTTCGCCGTGCGCTATGTGGATGGCGCGGGGGCTTTGCATCCGGCTGCGGATTTTATCGGCGACATGACGTTTGTGCAGAGCATGGCCGCGATACTGAAAGCCGGCGGCCTGCATGCGGAACTGGTGCGCCTGCCGCAGATCGGCACCGATGGAGCACACCGGCGCGATGTGGCGCAGACGGCGCGGGAGGCCGTCGCGCTCGGCTTAGGAATGCCGGAAACGCAAGTTTAATCCTTGCCCGGCCGCTGATGTTGCGGGCAATCGATTTGCACTATCTGCCGGTCGTCCAGCGACACGGCCGTCAGCTTGCCGCCCCACACGCACCCCGTGTCCAGGCTGAGCAGGTCAGGACGCAGTATCAGGCCCAGGGTAGACCAGTGGCCGAATACCACGGTCGTGGTGACGGTTTTCCGGCCGGGCACGTCGAACCACGGCATGAAGCCTGCGGGGATGCCGCCGATGCCGTCCTTGCTGTGGAAGTCCATCACGCCGTCGGCGTCGCAAAAACGGATGCGGGTGAGGGCGTTGATGATGCAGCGCCAGCGGTCGCCGCCGCGCAGCTGGTCGCTCCATTGCGTCGGGGTGTCGCCGTACATCTGCGCCAGCAGGTCCAGCCAGTTGGGGCCGCGCAATACTTCTTCCACCTCTTGTGCCAGATCCAGCGTTTGCTGCAGCGACCACTGCGGAAACACGCCGGCATGCACCAGCAAATGCCCATCCTGATGCAATGCCAGCGGACGACGGCGCAGCCAGTCCAGCAGTGCATCGCTGTCCGGCGCTTGCAGGATCTCGTTCAGCGTGTCGCTGCGGTGTATTTTTTGCAAACCGTTGGCCACCGCCAGCAAGTGCAGGTCATGGTTGCCCAGTACCGTCTCGGCTTTTGCGGCCAGCCGATGCACATAGCGCAGCGTCGCCAGTGAACGGGGCCCGCGATTGACCAGGTCGCCGGCAAACAGCAGGCGTGCCTGCGGATGCTGCGCGGTAATTTGCCGGTGCAGCACATCCAGCTGGTCGCAACAGCCCTGGACATCGCCGACGACGAAGGTTTTTGCCGCCGCATTGCCGTGGCTGCTCACCGCTCTGCTCCGTGACGCTTGGATTCGGAGCGGCTGATCAGCGCGTCCTGTTTTTGTTTTTCACGCAGGCTGCCGGTCATCATTGTCGGCCAGCCTATCAAGTGCTGCTCGGCGATTTCGGCCAGGCCGCGCATCCACGCCGGAGACTCATTCAGGCAGGGGATGTAGTGGAATTCCTTGCCGCCGGCGACTAGAAAGTCCTGGCGTACTTCGATCGCAATTTCTTCCAGGGTTTCCAGGCAATCGGCGATGAAGCCGGGGCAGACCACGTCCACCCGCTTGACTCCTTGCTTTGCCAGCGCTTGCACAGTCGGCGCGGTATACGGCTGCAGCCATTCCGCGCGGCCCAGGCGGGATTGGAAACTGACGATGTACTGGTCTTGATTCAGGCCCAGCCGTTCGGCCAGCAAGCGCGCGGTTTTATGGCACTCGCAAAAATACGGATCGCCGCGCAACAGGAAGGCCTTCGGCAAGCCGTGAAAGCTCATCACCAATTTTCCCGGCCTGCCGTTTGCTTGCCAATAGTCCAGTATCGAAATTTTCAGCGCGTCTATATAGGCTTCATGGTCGTGGTAATTTTTGACCAGGCGTAATTCGGGGACATTTCTTACCTGTTGGTAGTAGCGGAAAACGGCATCGAAATTGGAGGCCGTGGTCGTGCCGGAATATTGCGGGTAAGCCGGCAGCACCATCAGCCGCTCATAGCCTTCCGCTTTCAGTTTTGCCAGCACCTCGGGGATGGACGGGGAGCCATAGCGCATCGCATACGCCACATGCACTTCATGGCCGCGCTCACCCAGGTAGCCTTTTAACAGCAGCGCTTGTTTTTCTGTATGGATTTTTAGCGGCGAACCGTCCTTGCTCCATATCGATGCGTACTTGGCGGCGGACTTGCTGGAGCGAAAAGGCAGGATGATGCAATTCAGGATCAGCCACCAGACTGCCTTGGGTATTTCCACGACGCGCCTGTCGGACAGGAATTCCTTCAGGTAGCGCCGCACCGCCGCCGTGGTCGGCGCATCGGGTGTGCCCAGATTGATCAGCACTACCGCAGTCTTGGCGATTTTCCCGTGCGAGTGTTCGGGTTCTTTCAGGAAGGACATGGATTCTATTCTTTGCTGTAAATCTGTTAGGGACCGCCGAAATTTCGACGGCCTGTAAGCCCGAGCGACCGGCGCTGCCGACGGTCCTGCTGGCGTCTAGGAGGCCAGCAGCTCGCGCGCATGCTTGCGGGTCGTCGCCGTGATCTCTATGCCGCCCAGCATGCGCGCGATCTCTTCCACGCGCTGCTTGCTGTCCAGTCCGTCGATCTGCGACACCGTCTTGCCGGCGCTGCTCTCCTTGCTGACCTGGAAGTGCTGGTTGGCCTGGCTGGCGACCTGCGGCAAGTGGGTGACGCACAATACCTGCCTGTCTTGCCCCAGCCGTTTCAGCAGCCGGCCTACGACTTCAGCAACGCCGCCGCCTATGCCGCTGTCCACCTCGTCGAAAATCAGGGTAGGCGTGGCCGTAGCGCAGGAGGTGATGACCGAGATGGCCAGCGAGATGCGGGCCAGTTCGCCGCCGGAGGCGACCTTGGCCAGCGGCCGGGCCTGCACACCTGCATGTCCGGCCACCAGGAATTCAACCTGCTCCAGACCGAATGCGGCGGGTTCGCAAGGATGCAGGGCGATCGAGAAACTGCCGCCCGACATACTGAGGTCTTGCATCGCGACTGTCACCGCTTTGCCCAGGTCCCTGGCGACGATGCTGCGCGCCTTGCTGAGTTTCTGGGCCGCTTTCAGATAGGCTTGCCTGGCGTTTTCTTCTTGCGCCTTCAGGGCGTCCATGTCGGAGGCGTTGGACAGTTGCTGCAACTGTTCCGACAGGCTGGCGAACTCCCGGTGCAGCGCGTCAGGGGCGACATGGAAGCGGCGCGCGGCTGAATGGATGGCTTCGACCCTGTTTTCCACCGTACGCAGGCGCGCCGGGTCCAAGTCCACCCGGCCCAGGTAGTCATTCAATGCAGACGTGGTTTCCTGCAGGTTGATGCGGGCGGAATCCAGCGCGTCGGTTACCGGCTTCAGGGCGACATCGTATTCCAGCAGCTTCAATAATTTTTGGTGCAGCGAAGATAGCTGCGACAAGATCGGATGGTCTGATTCGGAGATCAGGTCGGCGGCTTCCTGCGCGCCTTCCAGCAGGCTGGCGGCGTGCGCCAGGCGGCTGTGTTCGTGGCTGATGTTTTCCCATTCGCCGGGCTGTATCTGCAGTTTGTCGAGTTCCTGGACTTGCCATTCCAGGCGCTCCCTTTCCAACAATACGTTCTTGGCGTTGGTCTCAAATTCTTCGCGTTGCCGGGCCAGGCTGCGCCAGTTTTTATGCAAAGTGGCCACTTGCTGCACGTCGGCCTGGAAGCCGCCCTGCATGTCCAGCAGCGCGCGTTGGGCCTCGCTTTTCAGTAGCGACTGGTGCGCATGCTGGCCGTGGATATCCACCAGCAAGTCGCCCAGCTCGCGCAATTGCGCGGCGGTCGCAGTGATGCCGTTGATATAGGCCTTGGAGCGGCCCGCATTGTCGATCACACGGCGCAACAGCAGCTGGTTGTCTTCATTGGAAAAATCATTCTGTGCCAGCCAGGTGCCGGTGCTGTCATCGGTTGAAAATTCGGCCGAAATGTCCGCCTTGGCGGCTCCTTCGCGCACCATGCTGGCATCGCCGCGGCCGCCCAGCGCCAGCGCCAGCGCGTCGATCAGGATGGATTTACCGGCACCGGTTTCCCCGGTAAATACAGTGAAGCCGGCTGAAAATTCCAGCTCTATGGCATCAACAATAACAAAGTCACGAATGGCAAGCGTGCGCAGCATAGGAGTGTTAAAAAAGGGATAAGGTAATCGGCGTGTATTTTAGCCTACTGCCCGATAACAGAGGGATACTCGTTCCAGTGCAGCTTCTGGCGCAGGGTGTCGTAATAATTCCAGCCTTGCGGATGCAGGAAGGTGATCGTGTGCTCGGAGCGCTTGACGAGGATCCTGTCCTTATACATCAGGCTGGCAAAGGACTGCATGTCGAAATTGACGGTGATGTCGCGCCCGGCGGCGATTTCGATCACGATCTCGCTGGTGTCCGGCAATACGATGGGGCGGTTGGACAGCGCGTGCGGCGCAATCGGCACCATCGCGATGCCGCTCAGGCTGGGGTGCAGCAGCGGACCGCCGGCCGACAAGGCGTACGCGGTCGACCCGGTAGGCGTGGAAACGATCAGGCCATCCGAGCGCTGGTTATACATGAAGTGGTCATCCACATCCACGCGCAATTCCACCATGCCGGTGCCGGCGCCGCGCGAGACCACGATGTCGTTAAACGCCATGCCGCTGAAAATCTGGTTGCCGTCGCGAATCACGATGCCTTGCAACAGGCTGCGTTTTTCCGACACGTATTTGCCTTCCAGCATTTCGGTAATGACAGGTATGGTGCGGTCCAGCGGGATATCGGTAATAAAACCCAGCCGGCCCTGGTTGATCCCTATCAACGGTACTTTGTAAGGCGCTAGCTGCCTAGCGATGCCCAGCATGGTGCCGTCGCCACCCAGGACGATGGCGGCATCGGCATTTTTGCCGATTTCCGCGGCCGACATCACGGTGAAACCTTCCAGCAACATGTTTTGTGCGGTTTCTGCTTCAAAAATCACGGTATGTCCGGCATCGTCAAGGAAGCTGGCGAGCTCTGCAATGGAGTGGGTGACGCCCGCGGCGTTATATTTACCAACCAGTGCAATAGTTTTTGGCGACGAAGTCATAAATTAACGAGAACTGATGGCATAGATGATGCAGATTAGAACATAATTAGGGGTGTTTTAGGCATCAATTTAGGCATGAAAAGTGAGCAAGTATGAGTATTAAGGCCGTAAAGGCAGTGCTGTTTGACCTGGACGAAACTTTGTGGCCGGTGGGGCCGGTGATCCAGCACGCAGAGGCGACGCTATTCCAGTGGATGGCCGTCAACACGCCGCAAGTGGCGCAGAATTACTCGATAGAGCGGATGCGCAGCCACCGCCAGCAGATGATGCAGAGCAACCCGCGTTTTCAATACGATTTATGGGCGCTGCGGCACGCCATGCTGGTCAGGTTGTTTGCGGAGTTTGGCGAGGATGCCGGCAAGGCAGACCAGGCGATGGCCGTATTTGCCGATGCCCGCAATAAAGTGGAGTTATTTGAGGATGTGTTGCCGGCATTGGATAAGCTGGGTCAGCGCGTGATCATGGGCTCGGTTTCCAACGGTTTTGCGGACTTGAAAGCGATAGGTCTGGCGCCATATTTCAAAGTATCCATCGCAGCACATACTTTTGGCTGCGCCAAGCCGGATCCGCGCATATTTGCCGCGGCCTGCAAGGCCTTGCAGCTGAGCCCCAGAGAAATAGTATTTGTCGGCGACGATCTGCTGCTGGACGTGGAGGGCGCGCAAAAGGCGGGTATGCAGGCGGTCTGGGTCGATCGCCAGCAGTTGCAGCCGCATGAAATACCTTACCCGCATGTGAAGCCGGATGCCGTGATCAGTGAGCTGGGTGCCTTGCTGGAATGGCTATAGCCATGACATAAATGGCAATGATCGTAATAGTGATAAAGGCAGTAATCGGGTTGGATTGCTGCATGGATTTACAGTCGTAACCTTAGGATCATGCAGGCCGATGGCCTGGGTGGGGCATATCTGCTTGATCATATGTCCACACATTCCAGACTATCTCGCATAGAATACTTACATGCAACTCGATATTCGCGCCCAAACCCTATTAAAAGCCCTGGTTGAACGATACATAGCCGATGGTCAGCCGGTGGGCTCGCGCGCGTTGTCTAAAATTTCCGGATTGGAACTTTCTCCTGCGACCATACGCAATGTGATGGCCGACCTGGAAGAGATGGGTTTTGTCGCCAGCCCGCATACTTCCGCCGGCAGGGTGCCTACGCCGCGCGGCTACCGGGTATTTGTCGACACCCTGCTGACGGTGCAGGAAATCGATGAAGCGGCGCTGGAATCGCGCCTGCAGCCCAAGCTCTTGTCCAACCCGCCACAGAAAATTATTGCCAATGCGGCGCAAGTGCTGTCCTCCTTGTCGCAGTTTGCCGGCGTGGTGATGACGCCGCGCAATGAATCCACCTTCAAGCAGATAGAGTTCCTGCGTTTGTCTGAAAAGCGCATCTTGCTGGTCATCGTCGCGCCCAACGGCGAGGTGCAAAACCGCCTGTTGCTGACCGACGCCGACTACACGCCGACGCAATTGGTACAGGCCGCGAATTACCTGAACCAGAATTTCGGCGGACTCAGTTTCGAAGATGCGCGCACCCGTATCAACGGGGAGCTACGCCAGTTGCAGAACGACATGACGCGGCTGATGCAGGCGGCGGTAGAGGTCGGCAGCGATGCGATGGCCGACCATAGCGACGATATGGTGATCTCCGGCGAGCGCAATCTATTGAATGTCGCGGATTTGTCTTCCAATATGACTTCGTTGCGCAAATTGTTCGACATGTTCGAGCAAAAAACCAGCCTGATGCAATTATTGGATGTTTCCAGCAAGGCGACCGGGGTCCAGATCTTCATCGGCGGCGAATCGCAATTGGTGCCGATGGATGAAATGAGCATAGTCACCGCGCCCTACGGCGTCAATGGCAAGATAGTCGGCACCCTGGGCGTGATAGGGCCTACCCGCATGGCGTATGAGCGAGTGATTCCCATCGTCGACATCACCGCGAAACTGCTCTCCAATGCGTTGAGCCATTGAGCGCCTGAAAACAGTCGTAATGCGCATCTGTTGTAGCGGCGCCGCACTCCTTTACATCGAAAGGATTCACGATGGCAGGTCAGAAGGGTAAGTCGGTCTTGATTGTGGATGACAATGAAATGACACGCGAGGTATTGCGCGTCATACTCAGGCATGAAGGCTATGTCGTCGTCGGCGAAGCCACCGACGGCAATACCGGCCTGGAAATGGCATTGAAGCTGAAGCCCAATATCATCCTGCTGGACGTGGTGATGCCTACCGTGAACGGGCTGGATGTCCTGAAGCAGATCAAGGAAGCACTACCCAAGACCATCATCCTGATGGTGACCTCCAACAAGGACAGGGATACGTTTACCGCAGCCCTGCAAAGCGGCATCGGCGGGTATATCATCAAGCCCTTTAATGCCGGCACCGTCACGGATGCCTTGCAACTGGCCATTTCCAAGGCCGCCAAATAAATGCGGCTTTCATGGGGCGGGATTTAATCCACCCATTTCTCCCTGTTCCATTTGGTGCCTGAGCCGAATTATGGCTCCCTCTTACTTCCTGGCGGTTTTTTCGACTCTGGTTTTACCCGGCGGCGGTGCTTGCGGTTTGCTGCCGGCGTCGGCCAGCAGGCTGGCACAGGCGCTGTCCTGGCCTGGGCCGATTGCGACGAGCGGCGCCAGGGCCGCGATAGGCGCGAATGCCGCCAATGCAATGGCGCCGCCGGCCTTCAGCGCCAGTACGCCTTTGTCTACGCCGATTTTTGGTTTCTTAAAACTGCCCGTCACATACAGCGGCGTGCGCAGGGATATCACTCGCAGGCCTTTGCTGTGCGGATTAATGATCAAATTTAGCTGCTCTTGCGCCAGGTCGATCCGGCCGTCGATATTGGTGATGGATTCCTGCGTGTCCACCACAAATGCGCGGGTTTGCATCACACCGCTGGTCACCGCAAAATCACTGGCGAGACAATTGATCTGGATCTGCTTGTCGCCGGAGAGCTGGGTCAATACGATATTGCCTATGTTCAGGCCCATCTCTTCCAGCAATAACTTGCTGATGGAGCCTTGATTGATCAGGGCTTTGACTTCCCCGTTGGAATTGCCCAGCAGGCTGGAGATGGAGCTCCCGGTTGCCGACAAAGAGGCGTCGCCATTGATTTCTCCAAAGCTGGCTTGCATCGCTTCAAATGATGGGAACAATTGCTTTAACTTAAGATGCCGGGCGCTGATTTTCATCTCCGCCTTGATCAACTGGTCGCGGCCGTCGAGTTTGATGTTAGAACTGAAGTTGCCGCCGGCAACGCCAAAATTGAGCGGCGTCAAGGTCACCACACTATCGGCCAGGTGGATATTGGTGACGAGGTTGTCGATGGGCAGATCCTTGCTGCGTATGATTTTTTTGCCGGTGAACTTGATGTCTGCATCCATGCTGTTCCAACGGTCGATTTTGAATTTCTCTACCGGCAGCACTTTATTTGCCGGCTGCACCGGCGCGACGCCGCGGCTTTCCTTGCTGGCGTTGGAGTCGGCGCCGATCAAGGGGCCAAGGTCTTCAAATTGCAGCAGGTTGGAGACGACATCGCCTTTGAGTACAGGGCGCACCAGCGGACTGCCGTCTCGCTGAGATTGGTATTCCAGGGTGCCTGACAAATCGCTGGAACCCACTTTACCGTTGAATTTTTCGTACACCCAGTTCCCGCCATGGCGATTGGGAGTTCCCGATAAATGGCCTTCCGTGGAAAAAGCAGGGGTCTCGGGCAAGACGATGCCGGTCAGCGCATATAGCCTTGCCATACTGCTGGCAGCCATGTACAGACGCATGTCCACTGCGGCCAAGTCGCTTGGCTTGGTTAGTGTGCCTTTCACCCGCATCACGACGGATTTCCCCACGTGCAGATCCGCTTCCAGCGGGAAGGGCGAGCTCTGGTTTTGCAGTGACAAAACAGCCCCGGCCTTGCCGCTGCCGGTAACTTTCTCCTTATTGAAGTCGCCCGTCACGGTCCAGCCGATGCCATACGTATTTTTCGATAGCGCGATCTGCTTGTCGTCCAGCGTATCAATATTGGCGGTGATATCGGCGTGCTTCAGATTGTCTACCAGCCTGACCACGCCTTTATCCAGCACCACCTCGCCCAGCATCAGTTTCCACTCCGACGGCGTATCGCCGGTTTTGAAGGTCCAGTTGTTCTGGGTGGCGGACAGGCGTTCCAGCGCAATGACGGGCGATTCCAGCTCGACAGAGGGAATCGTGATTTTTTTCTCCAGCAGCGGCAACAGATTCAACGAAAAATGCACGCGCTTGATCTGGGTCATGTAGGGCGCGGATTTGGCCCAATCGGGATTGTCTATCCTGATGTCTTCTCCCGACAGGTGTGGCCATGGGATGTAATTGCGCCAGCCGATCTGGCGGGTGGGCGGCTTTTCCCAGGTCAGCGACAAATCCCCGTTGATGCTGAACGGCCTGCCTATCGCATCCGATACGCGGGTGTTCAGCCAGGGTTTGGCGCGGTTCCAGTCGTAGTTCATGAACAGCACAATGACAATAGCAAGCAGCGCTACCAGGCTGAGTAAAACGCCTGCTGCTATTTTGATTGCTCGAGTCATGGGTTTCCTCGTTGTTTTTTGTCGTTAGCGAAGCAAGTGACCGGTTCCCAGCAATCCTATCAGGCCGATCACGATCAGGTAGATCGCGACGATGAAATTCAATAGGCGCGGAACGACCAGGATCAGGATACCAGCAATCAGCGAAACCAGAGGTGTAATGAGTAGATTGAAATTCATGATGAACTCCTGTTGAACGTAGGTTTATTTTTCTTTGGGACGGTAAAAGATTACAGGAAGTCGCGTGGATTTTATGTGTGCTGGCGTACCGAGAGCTGGCGAATTCCGCTTTATATTCCGCTTTATATTCCGCTTTATAAAGTGTCATTGCTACGGATTAAAAAAATACGGTGAGAGCGGTGATTAATCACGGCAATTAATATCAGCTAATCCAAGGAGTTTGATGATGAACGTTTTTGTTAAAGCAGAGAAGAAAAACCTTCGGGTATGGCGTCAACAGGTGGCAGCTGCGTGGCTCAAAGCAGCATGCTGCACCGGTCTGGTTGCTATGTGCCTGGCTGGTTGCGCCAGCAAGGAAAAAGCTCCGGCCACATCGGATGTTGCTGTGGGCAAGGCGGCTGTGAGCGACGCGACGGTTTCCGGTGCCGCCGAATATGCGCCGGTAGAGGTCGCCTCTGCACAGGAAAAATTGAACATGGCGAATAAGGCGCTGGCGGCCAAGGATTATACGACCGCTCGAGAACTGGCCAACCAGGCGCAGGCCGATGCCAAGCTGGCGCAAAGCAAGGCTGGTTCAGCCAAGGCTCAGGCTGCCGCCAATGCGCTGCAGGACAATATCCGGATGATGCGGGAAGAACTGGATCGCAACGCCAATAATAAATAGGCCGCTTATCAATGGATCGCCTTACAGCGAATCGATAATAACGAATCAGATGATGACGCCCTGGCGTTTTCATCTCCAAGTATCGAAAGGGAATCATCATGCGAAGTTATAAATTTTTACCTGCCTGTTTGCTTGCCGCCGGCGCATTGCTATCGGCTTGCAGTTCTGTGCCGCAAGCCAATAACTCACTGGAAGATGCGCGCAGGGACTATGCGATGACGCAAAGCAATCCTACTGTTGCGCGTTTGGCGCCGGCGGAATTAAAGCAGGCCAGCGATGCTTTGGACCAGGCCAATACTGCCTGGGCGCAGAAAGACAGCCTGCAAAAAGTGGACAGCCTGGCGTATATCGCCAAGCAAAAAACAGCCAACGCTCGCGAAGTGGCAAAGCAAAAGTCGGCTGAGGAATCGATAGCAGATGCAAGCAGGCAGCAAGATCAAATCCGTTTGCAACAACGAACCATGGAAGCGGACAAAGCCAGGATGGAAGCGGATGCGGCGAAAAGCCAGGCAGCATTAGCCCAGAGCGATGCCGCCAATGCACAGCGCCAGAAAATGGATGCGGAAGAACATGCACGCCAGCTCCAGGATCAGTTGAATGATTTGTCGGCGAAAAAAACCGAGCGTGGCCTGGTGATCACGCTGGGCGACGTGTTGTTCAATGTGGACAAGGCCGAGCTGACGCCAGACGGCATGATGACGGTGCATAAGCTCGGCACGGTCCTGCAGCAAAATCCGCA
>DATHMC010000128.1:0-10381 GCA_035487495.1 Undibacterium sp. | reverse complement strand
AATTGCGCGGAAGTGATGGAGTCGGCTACCGACAAGTTCAGAAAAGACATGCCGGGGAAGTTTAAGCGCTGCGCCAATTCGCGCGATTTCTGTACCAGCTCATCACGCGTTTCTATGCCGTAGATGCGCGATTTGTTGCCACTATCCAGCGCCTTGAAAAACAGGTCGTACAGGATAAAGCCCAGATAGGATTTGCCGGCGCCATGGTCGACCAGGCTGATGTCCGCGTGATCCTGCTGCAACTGCTGCAGCAAGGGTTCGATGAATTGGTAAAGGTGATAGACCTGCTTCAGTTTGCGACGGCTATCCTGGTTCATCTTGCCGTCGCGCGTGAGGATGTGCAATTCCTTCAGCAATTCTATCGATTGCCCCGGCCTGATCTCGTGCTTGTCGCCGGCGGAATTATTGTCCTTGCTGTCCTGTTTGGGTTTCATCAGGCATCCTTGATTGTGCTGCAGAAGAGTGTAAATAAGGGGAGTCTATACCAAGATGCGGGACTCAGTATGTTGGCGCAAACTGCGGACACATGGGGCGGCGCTTTGCTTGCAATATTTTCCACGCCAGAAAAACAAAAGGATTCAGGTTTGCACCTGAATCCTTACTGTAAATTGGTAGGCCGTGCGGGATTCGAACCTGCGACCAACGGATTAAAAGTCCGCTGCTCTACCAGCTGAGCTAACGACCCAATAAAGCTTTTCTTATATCAATTTGCTAAAACTATTCCGACGTCGGACTGCTATAGGCATTGACATAAAATGAAAAAGACTTAGATTTGCACCTAAGTCCTTCGAATTTCGTGGTAGGCCGTGCGGGATTCGAACCTGCGACCAACGGATTAAAAGTCCGCTGCTCTACCAGCTGAGCTAACGACCCGAAAGAACGAAATTATAGGATGTTCTGGCAGGGCTGTCAATCAACATGAAAGAAATTTTTATACTTAATAAAATCCGCACGCTTGACGCCGTTTTTGCGGGTACTGCTCGCGATCAGCAAGCAGTATCCCCTATGCCATCCTGTCCAGCTTCCATGCCTGGTATTTCAGCGACAATACGCAACCGGCGATGATCGCCGCAAAGGTAATCAGTGAACCTACCGCCAGCGTGGAGATGCCGCTCAAGCCCTGCCCCACCGTACATCCCAGCGCAGTCACACCGCCGAAGCCCATCAGGGTCGCGCCGACCAAATGATTGGAGACGTCGCCTACGCCGCCAAAGCCCTCGAACCTGAATTTGCGGCTGAGCACCGAGTAGGCAAATGAACCCGCCACCATGCCCAGCGTAGCGGCAATGCCGAAGGACACGGCCTTGCTCTTGTCGGTCCAGAAAATCAGCAGGTCGATCGTATAAGCAAACGGGGCGACGAAGCTGAAGGACTCCATCTTGCCCGAGTTGGTGCCGACAAAGGCCTCCTGCAAGGTATTCGGGTCTTCCGCCACATAGCCGAGCTTGCCGGATACGAACCAGGCTGCGACGATGATCAGGCCTATGCCAAGCCCCGCCAGGATATTCTCAAGTGAACGGAAGGACGGGCTCGCCAATACAAAGATCAGCAGGATCAAGGAAATCACCACGGACAACAGCAATTGCAGGCTGTGCTTGTCGCCCAGCAGCGGCGCCAGTATGGACGGCAGGTCCTGCGTCGTTCCCAGCGTCAGCGATACCGGCTCCAGCCAGTTGACCCTGGGCAGCGCCAGTACGCCTTTCAAGGTCATGAAAGCGGATAGGCCGATGACGATGAAGACGATCAGCGATTTCAGATTGCCGCCGCCGATACGCACCAGGGTTTTGCTGCCGCAGCCGCTGGTCATCACCATGCCGAAGCCAAACAAGGCGCCGCCGACGATATGCGACAGCCAGGTCAGCCTGGGTGCCGTATATATTGCCTTGGACAGGTCGATATAACCCAGATAGGCTAGCAGATTGGTGCCCAGTATCGCCACCGCAATCGCCAGCAGCCACTGCCGCATGCGGCTCCAGTCGCCCATGCTGACAATATCGGCCACCGCGCCCATAGTACAAAACTGGCTGCGTTGCGCGATCGCACCGAATGCGACGCCCAGGAAAAAAGTCAGCCAAACAACCTGGCCGACGATGGACTCAATATTCACGCCCATATTATTTCAAGGAGCCCAGCCGGTTTTTGGCAGCCTGCGCGGCTTCGCTATCCGGATATTGCTTGATCAGGCTTTCCAGCGTCTTTTTAGCGCCGGCCTTGTCTTTCAGCTCTATGTGGCAAGCGGAAATATTCAGCATTGCATCCGGGGCCTTGGGATGATCGGGATAGTTTTTCACCAGCGCCTGCATCGCCACTATCGTGTTCTTGCAGTCGCGCTGCGCATAGTAGGAATTGCCCATCCAGTACTGCGCGGAGCCGGCGAAAGCCGATTGCGGATAATTCACCAGGAAGGCGGAGAAGGCCGCACCGGCATTTTTGTAGTCCGCCGATTTGTACAGCGCCAGCGCCGCATCATAGGCGCGCTGCTCATTGATCTCTACCGTCGCTTCTTTGCCGTCCACCGTCATCGTCTTCGGCTCCAGCTTGCGCACACGGTTGTCCAGGTCGACGTAGAAATCCTGCTGGCGGCGCTGGGTATTGGCCAGATCGTTCGTCAGCACTTCTACCTGACCGCGCAGCTTGGCGATTTCGCCGCGCAATTGCTCATTCTGGTTGGCCAGATCGAGCGCACTGCTCTTGTCAGCCTTGGTATCCAGTTTATTGTCCAGCTTGGCGCTGACGGCATCCACCTTGGAACGCAAATCCAGTATCGCCTTGCGTGCTTCATCATCGTCAAATATTCCGGCAGACGCGATAGATGGCGCCAATGCAACAATAAACGCGGCGGCGATGGCGGACTTGGTAATAGTGAGTGTGGAAAATTTAGTCACGATAATGGCAATCTTCAAGTTTGGGGCAGCGCTGAAATGAATTCCTGCGGCTGCGAAAAAAACAACGGTCATTTCAGCCTACGCAGAAATGACCGTTATGTCAAAAAATTTCAACCGGCTTCATGCCACCCTCAATGCACGTATCAAACTACGCAAGGGCAGAATCGCACCGATTCGAAATTATTGATAGACGATGTCGGAACGGCGGTTTTCTGCCCAGGACGCCTCGTCGCTGCCGGTTGCCTTAGGCTTTTCCTTGCCCAGTGAAACAGCTTCCATCTGGGATTCCGGCACACCCAGCAAGGCCAGGGATTTACGTACCGCTTCCGCACGTTTTTGACCCAGCGCCAGATTGTATTCGCGTCCGCCGCGTTCATCGGTATTGCCCTGGATTAGGATCTTGCGACCCTTGTTGGCAACCAGATATTTGGCGTGTGCTTCCACCACAGGCTTGAATTCATCCTTGACGATATAGCTGTCGAAGTCAAAATAAACGCTGCGTTTTGCCAGGATGCCTTTTGGATCATTCAATGGGTCCATGGAGCCTGTATCTACCGGGCTCACCTGGCGTGTATCTGCCGGCGGCGGCATGGTCGTGGCGGACTTGTCTTCTATTGTCGGTTTCTCTTCCAGTTTGACGGGGGAGCTGCAGGCTGCCAGCAAGAGGGCGCTGGATACCAGCAGTGCCAGCGTAGTTGAGATGGATGATGAGCGCATTTGATTCTCCTTATTGCTATTGATAATTGGGGTAATAAATGTAATTTTTTAATATTCGACGCAAAGTGCTGACTGCATTATTTCATGAAAGGCCCCCAGGTGGGCTCCCTCACATCACCGGCCTGGACCGTTAATTTTTGCTTCACTCTGCCATCGACGGAGACTACGGCCAAAGTACCGCGACGACCCGACTCTGTTGCATACATGATGTATTTGCCGTTAGGCGAAAAACTGGGCGATTCATCCTTGGTGGTGTCCGACAGGCGCTGGTTCTGGCCGGTAGCAAGGTCCATCACATACAGCTGGAAAGACCGGCCGTCAGGCCGCGAAATATAGGCCAGCGTCTTGCCGTCCGGAGAAATGCGCGGCGAGATGTTATATCCGCCATTAAAGGTCATGCGCTTGACGTCACCGCCACCGGTATTCATGCGGTAGATCTGCGGGCCGCCGCTGCGGTCGCTGAGGAAATAGATGTACTGGCCGTCTGCGGAGAATTGCGGTTCCGTATCGATGCCGCTGCTGTTGGTCAGGCGTTGCAAGCCGCTGCCGTCCGCGTTCACCGTATAGATTTGCGTCAGGCCGTCGCGCGACAAGGAAACCGCCAGCTTGTTGCCGTCCGGCGACCAGGCCGGCGCGGAATTGCTGCCTTTGTAGTTGGCGATCACGGCACGTGCGCGCGTGATCAGGTTTTGTACGTAGACCACCGGTTTTTTCGCTTCAAATGAAACATAGGCAACCTTGGTGCCGTCCGGCGACCAGGCTGGAGAAATGATGGGCTCATTCGAGCGCAATGCATCTTGCACGCCTTCTCCATCGGCGTCGGCGACTTCCAGCTTGTATTGCGAACCGGACTTGGTCACATAGGCGATACGCGTCGAAAATACGCCGCGCACGCCCAGCAATTTTTCATAGATGTCGTCGGCAATTTTGTGCGCCGTCAGCCTGGCGGCAGTCGGCGCGGTCGCCAGCGACTGGCCGGACAGGGTTGAAGACTTGACCGTATCCAGCAATTTATAGCGCACGTCGAAGCGGCCGTCGGCGAGTTTTTGCACGCTGCCGACCACCAGTGCATCCGCTCCGCGCGCCTTCCATGCATCGAAATTCACCGGAGTCGTTTCACTGATCACCGTACCGGCATCGATCACCTTGAAATATCCGCTGCGGGTGAGGTCATCTTTGATGATTGCGGTAATCTGCTGAGGCGCCAGGCCTTCGTCGGCAAAGGCGGCAATGGCGACCGGTATCTGGATAGAGCCGACACCGGAAATTTCTATCCGCAATTGCGCATGCGCGCTATTCGTCAGGGTCAGCGCGGACGCACCGATCAATGCGAGGACACCAAGGACACGTTTCACGGGGACGGAAAATATTTTCATCGACACTTTTACTTTCATTGTTACGTTTATTTTTTACGTGTGCTTATTCTTTTAATTTATAGACCAAAATCATGCTTTCCGGGACCACGCCGGAATTATTCTTCGGAAAAGGCTGCGATTTGTCGATGGCGCGCTCTACCGCTTCGTCAAAGCCGGGCACACCGGAAGATTTAAGCTTGCGTATTGCACCACGTAGCGTGCCATCTGGCAATAGGTCTATCCTGTATTCCACTGTAGGATTATTGCTCGAATTATCACTGGAATTGTAATTGCTGTTGGAGCGGATCTTGGCGCTGACCTTGGCCGCATAGCTCGGGTCGCCGCGATTATTGCCGGTCGACTTGGGCGCGTCGCCATTGCCGCCGCTGCCGGTGGTTGCCGCCTGGCCATTCAAACGGCGCATATTTTCTGCAAAGACCTTGTCGCGCGCAGCCTGGTCGGCGGCTTGCTTCTTCTTCAGATCCGCCAGTTTTTTCTTGTCAGCCTCGTCTGCTTCCAGTTTTTCGGCTTTCTTTTTTTCCTCCGCCAGCTTTTGTTTTTCCTTCTCTTTTTCCTTCTTCAGTTCCGCTTCCTGCTCAGCCTTGCGCTTGGCGTCCTCGCGCTCTGCCTGCAGCTTTTCCTCTTCCTTTTTCTTCTCAGCGAGTTTGCGCTTCCTCTCCTGCTCCAGCGCAATCTCAGGATCTTCCTTGGGCACATCCGGCTTTGCTACCGGCGGTGGAACCGGCCGAACCTTTTCAGGCTCAGGCTCGACCGCCTCTTGCGGCACCGGCTTGGGCGCAGCTTCCCGCGTCTGCATGTCCCAGACCTCCGCCTCCACGACAGTGGATTCCTGGTTTTGCCAGTGGACGCCTATCCATAGAAAAGCGAGTAATAAGACATGCACGAGGGTCGCCAACGCAATCGCAGGCCAGCGTCCGGGCTCTTTTGGCAGGGTGTTCGGGGAAAATGCTGTCATGAATCGTATGATATACCTGTTACCGCTTAGTTCCGGCCAGGACTATTTCTTTCTATTAACATTTAGAAGCTGATCACTGGGCAAAACCGCTTGACCCAGTACGTTTCCAAGCCAAAATTATAAACCGCGAGGCCACTGTCCTCACGACAACTCTTTGTTACAGCCTGTAACATCTTTCACAGGCATCCAACCGCTCTTTAATCCGGCTTCGGCAATTCTTTCATTGGCGGCCGGATCATTTAAACGAAAAGGTGTAATACACGTCGACCGAAGATTCCGTTCCTGTCCGTCCTATGATGCTGACACGGCGCGTCAAATGCCAGGTCAGTTTCAACGCGCCGCTCGCATCCGACAATCCGCGCTCCACGGACAAGACCAGCCCCGGCGCCAGATGCTTGCCGACACTGACGACCTGATCGGCAGAAGTGGCGCTGACGGCGGTGGCGCCGGCGATAGTCTGGGTAGGCAGCTTGGTGCCGCTGCTATTATCCGCCGATCCCACTGAAAATTCGTCAAAACCCAGACCCTGCACAATATCGCGCGGCACGTTCCTGCTGCCGTCGCCGCCGAAAATGGCGCTCGCCGCCGACATCAGCAGCGAGGCATCATTGCCTGCAATCTGGTCGGACCCGCGCCCCAACACCAGCCAGGATAATTTTTCTGAGTCCGGCACATCCGGTTCCGATACCAGCCTTACCTGCGGTGCGGCGACCGTGCCTATCACCTCCACCCCTGCTTCCACCTGCAAACCCTGGCGCAGCGCGCGCACATTCAGGCCTGGATTAGTGGGCGGCCCCTGAAAATTCAGGATGCCGCGCTCTATCGCCAGTTGCTGGCCGTAGCCCTCATACACGCCGCCTTCCGTGCGTATCGAGCCGGAAGCCTGCACCGGTCCTGCATCGGTAGCCCTGAGACGGATGCTCCCTGCCAGCCGGGTGTCCAGCCCTCGCCCGACAAACACAAAACGCGGCCCCATGTCCAGCGTCACATCGACCCTGGTCTTCAGCCCGCTTTTTGCCTCGTCGCCGTCCTGGCCGGCGGCTTTGTCTTTATCTTGTTTGCGAATCACGACCACATCGCCGGATAAACTGGGCGGCGGCAGTTTCGGCACCTTGAAGAAGGCGCCATCGGCCACCAGCTTGCCGTTTAAGGTCCAGATCTTGTCCGCCTCCGTCACTTTGGCCTGGCCGCTTACCACTATCCAGCGGTCGCTACGCTGCAGCAGCGGGAATTTATCCCATTGCGCCTGTATGCTGCCGGTCTCGCTGGCCAAGTCAACTTCGCCGGTCGCGCTGAATTCGCCGCTCTGCTTGATCCAATTGATGTCCTGGAACTGCGCATGGCGCGGCATGCTGCTGACGGTATTGGAAAATTGCAGCTTGTTGAGCTTGATACGGCTGCCGTCCACTTGCACATCCAGGCTGCCGTTTGGCAACAAGAGGCCCTCTGCCGCAAACGCCGCCTCAAGCTCGCTACCCAGGATTTTTGCCTGATAGCGCGGCTTGCCGACCATCCCTGCCAGGACCGCATCCACATTCAATTTTCCCTTTAGAGCCAGTCCGGGATTCAGCCAGGGCCCCAGCCACTGGACGTCAGGCACGTCGGCTTTGAGCATGCCGTCCAGCGGCGCTTCCGGTGCGATGGTCCAGGCCCCCGCCCTCTTGCTGAGTATGGAATTGGCGCGGAATTGCCAATTGCCCAGGCGCGCGCCGCTGGCATTGACTTGCAGGGCGATACGCTCGCCGTCGCTGCCCGCCACCAGCCCGCCCAGCCCCAGTTTCAGCTGCAGCTCGCGCAGGCCTATCGCAATCGGCCTGCTGGTGCCATCGCTATCCCTGATGCGCAAATCACCGCTTTGCCGCTGCACGCTCAGCTCCCCCTGTACGTTGTCCTTCAATTGCAATTGCCACTGCGCATTCAGCAGCAAGTTGCCGCCGACCAGATATTGCGGTTTGAACAGGTTGGCGATATCCACAACGGCCGCGTCGGACAGGCTGCCGCGAGTTTTGATCGTGGTCGGCGTCCATTCGAATTGTTCCAGGGACAGCTTGCCCAGGTCACCGAGCAGCTGCGCATTTGTCACGCTCACCAACTGGCTGGACACGCTGACAGGCGCCGCCGCCGCCAGGCTCACGCCAGGCTTGCCTGTCAATTTCATGCTGAGTACCTGCCCTTGCCATACCAGGCTGGACTCGCCTTTTTGCGGGGGCCCCGGGCGCAAGCCGCCGGAGGCGGCAAGGCTCAGGCTCCTGGCGGGGTTAATCTGGGTATTCAGGTCGATGCGATGCGCATCCCGCCTGCCGCTCACCGTCAGCTTGATTTGTTCCGCCAGTAAGCGCATGTCGGCAGCCTTGTTTCCTTTGGCGGCCGGCGCCCGCGTTATTGCTGGGGCGGCCACTGCGGCTGCGCCGGCATTGCCTTGTTTTGCCGAGGACGAAGCGCCACGCAAACCCTGCGCCATCAGATCGCCGTTAATGACGCCGTTCAGGCCGCTGGCCAAATCCAGCTTGGCGCTCAAGGTCTTTAGCGCATATTGATCGCCGTATGCCAGGTTTTCAGCATCCAGGTTCAGCTTGCCGGCGGGCTCGCCCATTTTTCCCTGCAGATGCCCTTCGGCCTTCAGGCTGCCGGACAAGGGAATCCGGAAAGGAGCGGCAAATGCCGCCAGATCCGGCGCATCCAGTTTGGCCAGCAAATCGTCCTTGGACTGCCCCCAGTTGCCGTTTGCCGTCAGGCTGTTGCGGCCCCAATGCAGCTGCAGCTTGCGGACTTGCAATTGCTGCGCCTGCAGCCAGCCCACGTCGGCCACGCCGTCCAGCGCTTGGCCTGCATATTGCCCCTGTAGTTGCGGCATACGCAGGTTGACGCTTAACTTTGGCTGTAATTGCCCGTCGGCGGAAAAATTTGCATTGATGCGACCTGCGGGGACTGCCAGCCAGCGCGAAGGATCGACATTTTGCAGCTCGCCCTTCAACTTGAATGACTGCCTGGCCGCCAGCGATATTTCGCCCTCCCCTTTAAGCCGCGAGTCCGCGGCCTGCAAATCCAGCCTGGACAGCGTCAGCAGCTGATATTGCGGGCTATTTTTATCCAGCTGGTAGCTGGCGTCGGCCCGCAGGCTGGCGCGCGGGTCGGTCAGGTTAAGCTGCAGGCTGACCAGCTGCGCGCTGGTTTGTGCACTCAGGCTGCCTTTGATCTGGCTGCTGTGCAAGCGACTGTCCAGCCTGGACAAATCAATCCCGGAGACGGCGAAGCGGCTATCCATCAAAGGCAAGCCCGAAGCCAGGAACTGCAGCCGCGCATCGCCGGCGATTTGCCCATTGCCGGCCAGTTGTATCCTCGTATCCTTCAGGATGAGTTCTGTGCCTGACCAGCGCAAGGCCGACTGCAGTCCGATTACCGGCACGCGCTGCTTGTCGATCTGGCCGGCCTGCGAATTTTCTACCTTGAGCGTGCCTGCCAGCGCGCCGATATCCTGTTTGCCGCTGGCGATCGCGGCGGTCTTGCCGTCGGAGCGTAAATCGGCCTCGATACGCAAGCTGGCCGTCGGCGCCTGGGCCGCAAAATCGGCCGGATTCAGGCCGGCAATGCTGGCTCGCAAGGTGCGCAAGGGCAACGCAGAGAAAGGGGCCAAGTCCATGCTGAGCTTGCCTTGCAAGGGCGCGCCTTGTTGCATCGCCTTACCCGTACCCGCAACGGCATCTAATTTTGCCTGTGCATTGGCGCTGACAGTCAGTTGTTGCAGCGATCCTTGCACGTCGCCCTGCAAACCCAGTTCAGGGATATCCTGGTTTGGCCGCCCCCGATAAGTGAAGCGTGCTTTCAGCCGGAAAGGCTTGATCGTCGCGATATCGCCTTCCGCCTGCAAACCGCCCCAGGGGCTGGATAAACCGGCCTTGAATTGATGCTGCAAACGCCCCGATTCCAGCTGTGCGGTCAGTGCCGACAATTCGGTGGCGGTCGTCTCATGGCCGCTCTTGTCGATGCCCTCAATGGTAAGCCGCCCGACTGCCGCGCGCTGGATGCTGATGTCGATGGGCAGTTCCAAGTGTTCAGGCAGTTGCGCCGGCTTGCCGTCGGACACACTGCTTACCTTGAGCGCCGCGATATCCAGTGTATGGATCAGCAGCTTGCCGCGCGCCAGCATGTGCGGACTCCAGCTCAACTTGACGCCGCTCGCGCGGATATCCAGGGTGGTAGTCTTGTACTCCAGTTCCTCTATCGTCAGCTCGTCGCTGAAACGGCCGGCCACACCGGAGAATTTCCATTGCCCGTTACCCAGCGTTTGCACTGCGCCGAGCAGCGACTGGGTACCGCTTTGCGTCCATATGCCCCAGGCTAGGACCAGCGCAAGCATTACCAGCAACGCCAAGCTGAACTGCGCCAGGCGCACACCGATGCGCGCAGCGCGCGCCCGCCGCCGGCTGGCTTTTTGCACAGGTGCCGGC
>DATHMC010000127.1:0-32464 GCA_035487495.1 Undibacterium sp. | reverse complement strand
CGAATCGTGGCGCAGGCCGTCGAACAGCTTGGCAAAATACAGGTCGAAGTCAGCCAGGAAGGCATCCATGCTGACGACGTCGGTCAATGCGGTGCCGAGGTCGCCGCGGTATTCCTGCACCCAGCCTTCCAGTGCGGCCTTCTGGAAATCGCGCAGGCGCACTCCAAACGACTGATAAGACTGCAGGTATTCGTGCGCCATCGTCCCTATCGGCACCAGGTTGTATTTCTTGGCCAGGTAGACGTTGGAGGTGCCGTTGAAATATTCCGGAACCTCGCGCGCCAGCGTCGCAACGACTTCGTCCTGCCAGGCGCCGGAAAAGCGGCGGCGCAATCCGAAGTCAAAGAAGCCAAAAGGATTCGCACGCGCCGGTTCTTTGCCGAAGGCTTTCAATACGGCGATTTTGGCGTTCAGGCGCCTGCGGCCTTCGACGAGCAAGGGCGCGGCGTCGAAGCGACGGAAATACAATTCATTGACGATATACAGCACATAGATCTCAAAGCCCATCACATGGACCTGCGGTCCCTTGGCCTGGATGACGAGGCGGTCGCCGTCCAGCTCAACGGCGATCAACCTGCGCTGAAAGCGGAACACGGTCAGGAAGTCGACGAAGTCGCTCTTGATAAAGCGCAAGCCGCGCAAATAGGCCAGCTCATCTTCGCTAAAGGACATCGTGCACAGCTGGTCCAGCGCCGCATTCACTTCATCTTTCAGTTCCGCCAGAGGATATTGCGGCGTGTTGCGGCAGACGAAGGAGTACTCCGTCTGCGTATTCGGGTGGCTGTGCAGCAGGGCCTGCCACATCGTGAACTTGTACAGATCGTTTTCCAGCAGGCTGCGTACTATGGTTTTCATTGTTCTGGTTTTTCGGTGTGTGTGGAGAGCGGACACTGCATTATGGATGCCTGAGGATGCCTGGTTTTTTTAACCGTGAAGGTTGGCAAGCAGCTCCGGCAATATCTCTGCGCTTTGCGCAAGCCGCAAGCCGCGCGCCTGCATATCCTGCAGGAAGCTTTGATATTGCGCCTCAAATCCGTTTACCGGGCTGATGCAATCCGTGATCAATACCAGTTTTTCCGCGTTGCGCGCACCGAAATGTTCAACAATATGTTCGGTGGTTGCCTTGACGCAGTGGCTGCCGGCTTCACCCGCAATCAAAATTTGGTCGGCCCTGGCCAGGGTATCAATGAAGCCCCGGTTCAACTGTGTATCCGGGTCGTTCGGGTCTGGCACCTCGGCCTTCACTGCAGAGTAATGCTCGGTCCAGGGATTGGCGCCTTTGCTGAGCTTGGCGGCGATGCGCCGGGCGGCGTCTTCCCAGCGGTTATACGCAGCGCGGACATCGGCGTGCACATTCTGGCCCCAGGAGCCTATCTCGCAGTGCACCGGCCACACCATCAACTGATAGCGGCCGGCGCGCTCCAGTTCATCCAGATAGCTGAGAGTACGCGACAGGGCCTCGGCGTCGTGCGGCAGGTATTTGCCGGCGCGCACTTCGGCCGCAGAAATCTGGGTAAACGGCGGTACTGCCTGCTTGTCGGCGGCGTGCCAAAAGCCGGGATGGGCAATGTCCAGCCTGTGGTGCGAATCCAGCGTGAGGCTGATATCGGTAATGCCGGCGCCGCCGCGGTCGATCAGTTGCGCCAGGCGCAGCATATCGGCGTGCGCACCGGCGACCGGCAGGGCCGGGGACGATTTCCTTTGGCTTACGGGATCGAGCGGCAGGTAGTCGTCAGGCAGGTCGCAGAAGTCATTCTGTGGGTCAATGATTAACAAATGGATGTTGCGCATAAGGGGCATCCTTGCTTTTGATCGATGGTGTGATTCTAGTGTAGGATACTTAAAATAAAAATGCAACTAAGTAAATTGCTAGGATTTTGAATACGGAAACAGGCACTTGTTGACAATGTGTATTGCCAAGCTTATCTTTGGTCGAAATTAAAACTAACAATGTAAGTGTGCGAGGGGTTTTGTGAATCAGATAATCTGCACGGTGGACCTGGTGTTGCTGACGCTGAAGGACGGAGCGCTTCAGGTTGCGCTGCTGAAGAGGGACGGGGAGCCGTTCAAGGGCGTGCCCGCGCTGCCCGGCGGCTTTATCCATGTGGGGGAGGACGGTGATGCCGGCGCTGCCGCGCTACGCGTGTTGCGGGAGAAAATGCATATCACTACGCCCTACCTGGAGCAGCTCGCGACATTTTCGGGCCCCGCGCGCGATCCGCGCGGCTGGTCGGTGTCCATTGCCTATTACGCGCTGGTGTCGATCGACGTGGTGGAGCAGGCCCGGCGCGACCAGGTGAAACTGGTCAGAGTGGACAGGTTGATGCAACTGCCGTTTGACCACAAGGCCATCGTCGATACGGCGGTAGCCCGTTTGCGCAGCAAGAGCCAATATTCGTCGTTGCCTTGCTATCTGGCCGGCGAGAGCTTTACATTGCCGCAATTGCAGCGCGTGTATGAGGCCCTGATGGGTGAGGCGCTGAACAAGGTCAGCTTCCGCCGCAAGATGAATGAGATGGGAATGCTGGAAGAGTTGGACGGGCAGTTTGGGATGGCGGGCGCCCACAGGCCGGCGCAGCTATACAGGCTGAAGCCGGAGTACCGGGAAAGCCTGACGCTGCTGGAGCGGGGCCTATGACATCTTTGCAGGCGTGCTCTCGCCATCAGGCGGCTGCGCATTGAAGGAGGCAGGTATTGCGGCAGGAGCGATTCTTTCAACATGTGCTTGCAATATGAAAACATGTGTGGTATATTTATTTCCAGTGAATGTTGAGGCAGTATTAATCTTCAACAGCAGGCGCAGTAATACATGAGTTGATTCTTTTCACGTCGAGGCCACTTTTCAGATAGAACTGGGTTTCGGGAATCCACTCATGTATTAATGTGCATTAAAAAAGCCCCGCAGAAAGCGGGGCTTTTTTTTGCCTTGCGGTCCGCGCCATTTCCCATCGCATTCCGCGCATGCTCAAATAATTTTTTTGCAGGCGTCGCCACTGACGCCAGTCTGCATTAATTTAAATGTTAACAGGCCCTAGTATTTTTTGGGCTATGCTGCAACCGGATTTTGTGCAAAACTGCCATTCTGTTGCGCATTTACCTAAGCATCTGGAAATTTTGATTTCCATCTTGAAATTAGATCGGGAATCACCTATTGTGCGATGCACCAATAATAACCAGGTATTCACTTGTCTACCCAACACACTAAAAGCAGTCTCGGCGCTCTGACGCTGGCTGCCATCGGTATCGTCTACGGCGATATTGGCACTAGTCCTCTTTATACGATGAAAGAGGTTTTCTCCAAAGAGCATGGCCTCGCACTAGATCAGGTAAATATTTTCGGCGTTGTGTCGCTGATTTTCTGGCTCCTGTTTGCCATCGTTGCCATTAAATATGTCACGCTGATTTTGCGGGCGGATAACCGCGGTGAGGGCGGCATCATGGCGTTGACCGCGCTGGCGCTGGAATCCGTCACCAAGGCTTCGCGCTGGCATTTTATATTGCTGGTGCTGGGCCTGTTCGGCGCCGCCCTGTTTTACGGCGATGGCGTGATTACGCCGGCGATCTCGGTGCTCTCGGCGATCGAGGGGCTGGAGGTGGCGACGCCCGCCTTCAAGCCCTACGTGATACCGATTACCCTGGCGGTCTTGATTGCCTTGTATTCGGTGCAGTACAAGGGGGCCGCCGGCATCGGCATCCTGTTTGGTCCCATCATGGTGCTGTGGTTTGCCGTGCTGGCGGCAATGGGCCTGGTGAATATCGTCAAGACGCCGACCATACTGATGGCCTTGAATCCGATGTATGCGCTGGAGTTTTTGAATTATCACCGCTATCTGGCGTTCCTGGCCTTGGGCGCTGTCGTGCTGGCTCTTACCGGCGCCGAGGCGCTATATGCCGATATGGGACACTTCGGCGCCAGGCCTATCCGTGTGGCATGGTTCCTGATCGTGTTTCCTGCGCTGGCGCTGAATTACCTGGGGCAGGGCGCGCTGCTGCTCGCCAGCCCCGAGGCGGCCAATAATCCCTTTTATCAGCAGCTGGGTGCGTGGAGCGTCTATCCGCTCGTGATCCTGTCCACCGTGGCGGCGGTGATCGCTTCGCAGGCGACGATTTCCGGCGCATTCTCGATGACCAAGGAGGCGATTTCACTCGGTTTCCTGCCGCGCATGAAGATCATCCATACTTCCGCCAAGGAGATCGGCCAGATCTATATCCCTATCGTCAATTGGCTGCAATTGCTGGTGGTGGTCGGAGTGGTGGTCGGCTTCGGTTCTTCGTCTGCCTTGGCGTCGGCGTACGGTATTGCGGTGACCGGTACGATGCTGATTACGACCATGCTGACCTTCTTCGTGATTCGCTATGGCTGGAAATACAATCTCGCGCTGTGCTTCATGGCGACCGGCTTTTTCTTTGTGATCGATGCGGCGCTGTTCTCTGCCAATGCGCTGAAATTCGTGCAGGGCGGCTGGTTCCCGGTAGTATTGGGTGGCCTGATGTTTACCATCATGGTGACCTGGAAGGGCGGCCGCGAGCTGGTGTTTGAAAATCTTCGCAAGCATGCGATTCCGCTGGAGGATTTCCTGGAGTCCTTGTTCGTCTCGCCGCCTACCCGCGTGGCCGGCACTGCAATTTTCTTGCGCGGCGAGGCGGACGGCGTGCCGCATGCCTTGTTGCACAACCTGTCGCATAACAAGATTTTGCACGAGCGCGTGGTGTTCCTGACCTTGCATAACGTGGATGTTCCCTGGGTGCCTAATTCGGATCGGATCAAGATCAGCGATCTCGGCCATAATTGTTTTCAGCTGGATGTGTACTACGGCTTTAAAAACGAGCCGGATATTCCTGCGGCTCTGGATTTGTGTTCTGCGCAGGGCTTGCACTTCGAGCCTATGGAGACCTCGTATTTCATCGCCCGCCAAACCATCATCTCGCGTCCCGGCGGCGGCATGGCGATGTGGCGCGAATGGCTGTTCGTTACCCTGTCCAGAAATGCGCGCGATGCGGCGGATTATTATCAGGTGCCGACCAACCGTGTAATTGAAGTCGGTTCTCAGGTAGAAATTTGAACAAAAGTGATGACAAGCGAAAAATAGCTATGCTATAATTTTGTTTTTCGCGGCTGTAGCTCAGCTGGATAGAGTACTTGGCTACGAACCAAGGGGTCGTGGGTTCGATTCCTGCCAGCCGCACCAGATTCAAGGGACTAGATGCAAATCTAGTCCCTTTTTTCTTTTTGTTGGAACGCGACCGCACGCATCCCTTGTGCGGTAAGCCGTATCGATCGCAATCATCGCTGCGCGATGGTCCTTCTCTTTCTGCATCTGTTTCGCAGTCGATGACTCGTATTCACGCTGTCTGGCATAATCTGTCCAGCGCTCTGCAAATCAGAGTTCCCTCGTTGTTTTCTATTTCATTTGAGCTGAGGACCGTTCATCATGAGCTTCGTTACGAGTATGGGCCGCAGGACATTTGTCATTCGTTCAGTGGCCGGCGCGGCTGCATTGGCGGCTTGTGGGTTGGCCCGCGCCGAAGAGCCGCAGCTGCAGGAGGGCGATCCGCTGGCGATTGAGCATGGTTATAGGCTGGACCCGGCAACAGTGGACAAGAAAAAATATCCGAAATACGAAGCGGGGCAGATCTGCGGCACTTGCCAGTTGTTTGAGGAGAAGTCCAAGGGCCTGGGCGGATGCGCGTTATTTCCAGGTAAGCAGGTGCACGTCAAGGCATGGTGCGATGCCTGGGGTTGACGCTGAAGCTTGCGGCATGCTACCCATTCGCATGCGGCGGTGCGCTTGTGTGTTGCATATTTGCGTCTGGAATAAGGGATGGTATTAAATTAATTCATCTTTTATGTAGATAATCTTCCTATTTGAAAATACCCGTGCTATACTTTCGTTCTTTCGCGGCTGTAGCTCAGCTGGATAGAGTACTTGGCTACGAACCAAGGGGTCGTGGGTTCGATTCCTGCCAGCCGCACCAGATTCAAGGGACTAGATGCAAATCTAGTCCCTTTTTTCTTTTTCTGTGCCGGGAACGGCGCGTTAGGCCGCCGCTGAAGAGGGCTTGCGCATCCGCCCTTGCCGGCAAACTTGTCACCGGCGCAGGAATTGTATAAAAGCCTCCGGCGGTTGCGGGCGTCCGAATAAATAGCCCTGATAGGCATGGCATCCCTGGCCGGCCAGAAAATTTCGCTGTTCCTCTGATTCAACTCCCTCGGCAATCACCGCCAGGCCCATGCTTTGGGCCAGGGCCATGATGGTTTTTGTGATTGCGGCATCGTTCGGGTTGTTTAATATATTCCGGACAAAGGATTGGTCGATTTTTAATTGGAAAAAAGGCAGGCGCTTCAGGTAGGACAGTGACGAATAGCCGGTACCGAAGTCGTCCAGGGAAAAACCCACGCCCCTTGTTTTCAGCGCCATCATTTTGGCGACGGTCTCTTCCACATCGTCCAGCAGCAGGCTTTCGGTTAGTTCCAGCTTGAGCTTGCAAGGATCGACACCGAGGCGATCCAGCATTGCCAGCACCTGTCCGACAAAGTCGGCGTGGCGGAACTGGCGAGGGCTGACATTCACGGCCAAGCTGAGATGGGCGGTTTCCGGCTGGGCGGCCCACGCCACCAGTTGAGAGCACGCCGTTTCCAGCACCCATTGACCCAGGGGCAGTATCAGCCCCGATTCTTCTGCGGCAGGAATGAATTCGGCCGGAGAAACCGTGCCGCGCTGCGGGTGATGCCAGCGTATCAGGGCCTCGGCGCCGGTCAAGCGCCCCGCACCGTCCACCTGGGGCTGGTAGTAGAGCTGGAACTGGCTTAGCTGCAAGCCCTGGCGCAAATCTGTATCCAGCGCAGTGCGTGCCGTGACCGCCGCCTGCATGCTGGGATTGAAGAAGCGCAGCGTGTTGCGACCCGCAGCCTTGGCCTGGTACATGGCGAGGTCGGTCTGCTTCAGCAGGTCTTCAATATTTTCACTATGGCCGAGAAACAGGGTGACGCCCACGCTCGACGTGCAGCTGAATTGGTGGGTGCCGAGCAGATAGGGCTGGTTCAGCGTGTCGAGAATCTTTTCGCCGACAACCGCGACCTGTTCGGCGGCCTCCTGAGGGTTCTCGCACAGGTTTTCCAGCATCACGACGAACTCGTCGCCTCCCAGACGAGCCACCGTGTCGCTTTCGCGCACGCACGCGGTGAAGCGCTGCGCGGTCTGCTGCAGCAGCAAGTCGCCCATATTGTGGCCGAGCGTGTCATTGATATCCTTGAAATTATCCAGATCGATAAACAGCAGCGCGCCCTGGCGCCCGCTGCGGGCGCTGGCCGCCAGGGCCTGTTGCAGCCGCTCCATCAGACAGCGGCGGTTGGGCAGGCGGGTAAGAAAGTCGTATAGCGCCAGGTTTTTTATTTCTTCTTCGGCCGTCTTGCGTTGGGTAATGTCGGTCAATGCGCTGACGTAGTGGGTAATATTGCCGGCTGCCCCTTTCACCGCCGTGATGGTCAGCGACTCGGGATAGGCTTCGCCGTTCTTGCGGCGATTCCATATTTCGCCCTGCCATGATCCGTCGCGATGGACGCTCCTCCAGATGCCTGCATGGAAGTCGGCATCATGGCGACTTGTGTCGAATATGCTTAATTCCCGTCCGACGATGTCTGCGGCGGTATAGCCGGTGATGTCGGTAAAGGCCCGGTTAATCCGCAAGATGACGTTGGCGGCGTCGGTAATGACCATGCCCTCCTGAGATTCGAAGGCGGTGGCGGCGACGCGCAGGTCCGCCTCCGTCTTTTGCGCTTCGCGCAAATACAATACAATCGCCGAGGCTGCAACAATCAACATGCTGCCGGCGACCATAAGCAGCAGGAATAGCCAGAATCTTTGGTTGCTGAGGTGGATCAGTTCAGTGAGCGGGCGCGGCACGTGGATGGCGATGGCGTCTTCCGGCAAGGCCTGCGTGATCAGGACTACCGGAGACTCGTCGTCCCCGATGCGCACTGCAGAAGGAAGCAGCCCGTCGCCCCAGGGCGTGATCTGCAGGGGCGCAAAACTGCTCCGCTTATACTGAAGCAATTTCTTTTCTTGCGATAGCGCCACTACGCCGGCGCTTGGCAGGGTGCGGAATTCGAGCTTGCTGTCGGTCGCGAGAACAATCACGCCATTGGCGTCGGAGATGAATGCCTTGGCCTGATTGGTCCAGTCGGCAAGCCTGGAGATATTGCGTTTGACGACTGCGGCGCCCAGGAATTGCCCTTTTTCCACGATGGGATAGGAATAGAACAGTCCGGCTACCTTGCTGGCTCGCCCCATCGCATACTGATGGCCGCGTTGGCCCGCTCGCGCCTGGCGAAAATATTCGCGGTCGGCGTAGTTCGTGCCGACAAAACTTTCCGGTTCGTCGGCGTTATTGGCGGCAATGCAGTCGCCTGCCGCGTTAACTATCCATAGTACGTCGGCTTTGAAATTGGTCGCCGCGATCTTGAGCGAGGCGTCTAATTCGCCCAATCGCGCATCATGAGTCCATTGCTGCTTGCGCCGTGCGTAGTCGACGTTGGACGGGATGGCATTTGTGCCGAAACCGCGCAGGGCCCGGCGAATCTCTTCGTCGCGCGCGAACACCAATGGAACGCTCTTGAGCAGTTGCAGGCTTTCTTCGATGTTGCCTGCAACGCTGGCCGCTTGCTGTTTGGCGAGTTGCGATTCCTGCCGGTACAAATCCTTGACGAGACGGCTGTGAAAATAGTCCGCGCTCAGCCAGGCGACCGCGCTCCAGCCGGCGATCAACAAGCCGACCAGCCTGTAGGATCTCTCGAACGAGAACAGGTTGGATTTACCGACGTAAGTTGCAACGATGGTGACGACGGTAATCACGCCGGTTGCAAGCAGCACACTGGAAGCCAGGAAGGTGGAGCTGATCTGGGAGTCGACGATAGCGGTATCGCCGTCGCGAATGAAATAGGCGGCGGCCATCGCAGTGTAATGCATGCCGGCGACAGCCAGACCCATCACGATGGCGCCGATAACAGGCGCTCGCGCGCGCCAGCTGGAGCGCAAGGAGGACAACCGGAACTTCATCCACAGGGCCAGCGTCGCCAGCACGACGGCGACCACGATGGATAGCAGGAATAGTTTGAGATCGTAGCGGATCAGTCCGTCCAGCCGCATGGCTGCCATGCCCGAGTAGTGCATGGCGCCGATGCCGGCGCCAAGCAACAGGCCGCCGGTGGCGAGCCGCATTGAACTTAACTGGCGACGACTGATGATGCTTAGGGCCAGCATGCTGGCGAGGATGCCGGGGATCGTCGACAGCAAGGTAATGCTGTAGTCGTAGCTGCTGGAACAGGGCAGGTTGAAGGACAGCATGCCGACGAAATGCATTGCCCAGATACCCAGACCCAGACACAGACCGCCGACCGTAAGCCAGCTGTACTTGAGCATTCTGGTGGCGGCCGCGGTCACATGTTGGGAAACCAGGAGGGCGGCGTAGGAAGCGAAAATCGCGACGATGATGGACAGGCTGACCAGCACGGGATCATAGCTTCCCGCGTACAGCAGGTTGTTTTCGGGTGCGGCGACAACCAGATGAAGATAATCAAGCATCGTAGTGGGGTGATACGTAAGTATGCACAAGGAGCCGCGCTGCCGCTTGCCATTCCCACGCGCGGCCGTTTTCTATCAGCTTAGCCTTCGGGTTTACCAATAATCAAATTGCATGTGCAGATAGGTGCAAATACGTCTGAACATTGCAGGATTACGCACCGATCTGCAATTCGATGCTTTTGCTTGAGCGCGCCTTCCAAATCTGGGTGCGCCACGCCTGGATAATTTGTCAATATTGCGCTACCGTGCCGACTTGCTTGTGAATTTGCAACCTATCCTGGAGCGTGAAAAATAGGGCATTGATGTTGCATCCTCAGCATCAGCAGTATTTTTTTGCAAGCTTGTTGACATTACTGGAAAAATATATTTTAGGCAATATATTCTCGACCGAATGATGATCGACTGTTGTCAGTGCGCCGTTTGAGTTTCGTAAATGGCCTTCGCGCTTCAATAGGGGTATTGCCTGCAACTCGCATTGTCCAAGGGGCAATGCTGGACGGCAGCGAAGCGGCCGGCTTTTACCGCGTGCAGTGCCGACAGGCTTGTAGCCGGAGGGGATCTTGAAAAATGCACAGATTCAAGCTGTTTCCATGAGCAATCTTCGCAAGCTCCAGTTCGGCGGCGTGCCTTGGTTGAACAATTTGCCGTTAGCCGCAGGTGGGGCCGCATTCTCGGACAGGGAGAGGATTAGCCGGTGCAATTGGCGGGCGTCCGGCAGCATCGTGCCGAAAAACAGGACGGCGTCGTCGTGTTGGATCAGGACGGTAGGGAAGTTTTCAACGTCGACTTCATCCACCAGGTGCGCCTGCTCCTCAATATCCAGCCACGCAAAGCATTTGTCCGGGTGTTGCAGGCGCAATGCGTCAAAAGCGACACGATAATCGCCGCAAGTATTGCACCATGCCGCGCATAGGCAGGCGACCAGCCAGGGCTTGTGTTGCAGGTCGGCCCTGATCAGGGCAAGGTCTTCCGTGTTGGTCAGTGTTTGGCTCATGATGCCGCATTTTACTGTATCGACTGTTTGACTGCATTCAATGCGGGCCAGAGACTGGAGCGAATCCCGCTGATATTGATGAAATGAGTTCTAATCAGGCATGGGCGCGGTAAAATACGGCCATGACGATTATTTTAAGCATAGAAACCTCTACTGAGCTGGCCTCGGCGGCTTTGTTGATGGATGGCGGCGTGATTTCCCGTGAGCTGTCCGGCGTCCAAACCCATTCCCAGGGCATACTGCCCATGGTGCAGGCGCTGCTGAAGCAAGGCGGCATAGCGCTGAATCAATGCGATGCGATTGGTTTCGGCTGCGGGCCCGGGGCCTTTACCGGTGTACGCACCGCATGCGGCATCGTGCAGGGGCTGGCGTTTGGCGCGGATCTGCCGGTGATTCCTGTTGTGAGCCTGTTGGCAATGGCAGAAGGCGCCCGCACTCCTGCGCTGGAACTGGGGTGTGCCGATCTTGTCTGCGTGCTGGATGCGCGCATGGAAGAAGTATATTGGGCGCGTTATCGCCTGGTCGGCGCCGATTGGCAGGTGGTGAGTGAGCCGGCCCTTTCCTCCTTTGCGCAATTGCTTGCTACGGTCGATTTCTCGGGCGCTGCGCTGGTGCATGGCAGCGGACTGAAGCTGGACGGCTTGCCCTCCGCGACGGTGACGCTTCCTTGCATGCCGCATGCGGAGCAGATAGCGCGATTGGCATTGACTGGATACCGGGCCGGCAGGGGTGTGCCTGCAGCGCAGGCGCAGCCGCTGTATTTGCGTAACAAGATTGCGCTCACCACAGAAGAGCGCATGCTGGCAAGGCAGGGAGCGAACTCCGGCAAAGGGGCCGCATGAGCAAGCTGATGCCGGGCTATCGTTTTTGCGCCTTGACGCAGGACGACATCGATCAGGTATTGAAGATAGAGCAGCAGGTGTACGCTCATCCCTGGACCAGGGGGAATTTCGTGGATTCGCTGAGCGCCGGACACGAAATGTGCGGCTTGCGCGATGCCGGGCAGGACCTGGTAGGCTATTTCCTGGCAATGCTGGTCGTGGATGAAGTGCACTTGCTGAATCTTGCCGTCAGCGCAGAACAGCAGGGTCGCGGCTTTTCCAGAGTATTGATGGATCAGCTATGCGCGTATGCGCGGGAACAGAAAGCCGAATCCATATTGCTGGAAGTGCGCGTCAGGAATACCCGGGCTATCCAGGTGTATCAGCACTACGGCTTTACCGAAATCGGCAGGAGAAAAGCTTATTATCCGGCGGAGGATACTACTCGTGAAGATGCAATCGTAATGCGGATGGCACTGTGAACAATCATCAAGGTAATGTAAAAAATAGCCCTCAGGACAGGCGTTCCCGTATATTGGACGAGATGCGCCTGGGACCCGTTTGGCAGTTGAAAGAAGCGGAGGCGCAGCTTCCGGCTGGCCAAGCCGCGGATGTCGCCGTCCAACTCGCGGCCAATAGCCGGCAAGAAGGGCAAGCGTTCGCAATGCCGCAATCGCCGCTGCAGAACCCGGTGCCGGCCACGCTGGAAGATGCGTTTGCCACGTTAGCCGATGCCGGACGGCCTGATGCGCCGGCATCGGCAATTGCCGCCGCTGAACTGCCCGCCGACGTTTCGATGGACAGGGCGCTGCAGCGCGCCGATGCGATCGCTGAAATGGGATGGGATGAGCTGGAGGCCAGTGTCTCCGGTTGCCGCGCCTGCGGGCTGTGTGAAGGCCGCGCCAATACCGTGTTCGGGGTCGGCGATCGCAAGGCAGCGTGGCTGTTCGTCGGCGAAGGGCCGGGATACAACGAGAATTTGCAGGGCGAGCCCTTTGTCGGCGCCGCCGGCCAATTGCTGGACAATATGATGCGCGGACTGGACATGCAACGCGGTGAAAATACATTTATTGCCAATGTCGTCAAATGCCGGCCTACCGATGCCCAGGGCAAGGACAGGCCGCCTACGCCGCAAGAAACCGCAGCCTGCCTGCCTTATTTGAGGCGCCAGATAGAGTTGATCAAACCGGAGGTAATCGTGGCGCTTGGCAAGACGGCGGCAATATCCCTGCTGGCCATTGATCCCGAAACACCGGTTGCTCAATTGCGCGGCAAATTGCATCGCTATGCCAGATTGCCGCTGGTTGTCACTTATCATCCGGCTTATTTGCTGCGCAAGCCGATAGAAAAAAGCAAGGCATGGGCAGACCTGTGCCTGGCCAGGAATGCCTGCGATACCAACAAGGCGGCGGACCGCGCCTGAACTAGTTTAATTATGGAATTTCAATCACTGTTTCACCGGTACTGGCAACATCTGCATGATCCGCATGTGCGGGCGCTCGCATGGATGCTGACCTCGCCAGACATGCTGGCGCCAAAGTCGCCGGCCTGGGGCGGCCGTATTGCCAATATCCCGATTGCCGATCCGCAAGCGCTGATCAACTGGCTGACCGCACTGGACCGGCAACCCGCGCCTCTGCATCAGGCGCTGGAATTGCACAAGCACAGCCGGCTCGGTCACTATGCCGAAAATCTCCTGGCGTTCTACCTGAAACACCAGGGCACCCTGTTTGCTCATGGCTTGCAGATCAGGCAAGGTAACAGCCAGACGATAGGGGAGTTCGATTTTCTGGTGCGTCAGCGTCATGGGCTGGCGCATTGGGAGTTAGCCACCAAATTCTACCTGTTCGACCCGGGCTCTGAAACCGGCGAAGCGCAGGCCGGTTACGTACCGGACCTGTATAGCTATGTGGGGCCCAACCTGGCGGATACGCTGGGTGCCAAGATGAAAAAAATCATCGAGCAGCAATTGCCGCTGGCCGAGCATCCGCTGGCGCAGTTTGCGGTGCAGGACGTCATCTACAAATCGCAGGCGCTGGTCAAGGGTTGGCTGTTTTATCGCGATCTTGCGCATGCCGAACATGGCGCCGAGGGTATTTCGTCCAGTCATTGCCGCGGTTTTTGGTGGTTCCTGGGTGATCTTGAAAAATTGGCGATTCCCTATGCGATGATCTTGCCGCGCTTGCAATGGCTGGCGCCAGCCCAGGCGAGGGAAGAGGAGGTGATGAGCAAGCCTTTATTGCTGGATGCGGTGGCGCGGCATTTCGGGCAGGACAACTCACCGGCGATGGTTGCCATCATGCGCAGGAATGGCGATTTGATGCAGGAAATTTGCCGCGGCATGGTAGTGCCGGACAAATGGATGCGGCAGGCCGCGGAGAGAAGGGGTTTGTTGCGCAAGCCCCTGGTGTAGGGCGCGAGGGGCTGCTTTATTGTTGCATCGGGTTAAATGTCAACAGGATGCTAGACCCTCACTCCTTAGGTTCGCCGATCAGCGCCAGCGAATCATGCTCCCGCTGGTTGGCATTGTGCTTCAGCATGACCATATACATGGTGCCGGCCACAAATAATCCAAACAGGATGATCACGATGTTGATGTTCAGGTTCAGCGAAACCATCAGCGCGTATAAGGCCAGCATCGACAGCACCGACAGGTTTTCATTGAAGTTCTGTACCGCTATCGAGTGGCCGGCGCTCATCAGCACGTGGCCGCGATGCTGCAATAAGGCATTCATCGGCACCACAAAAAAGCCGCCCAGCACGCCTATCAGGATCAGCAGCGGGTAAGCCACCCAAACGCTGGTGACCACCGTCATGATCATGACCACCAGTCCCATTGCTATTCCCAGCGGCATCACCGACAGCGACTTTTTCAAGGGAATGAACTGCGCTGCGCCGACTGCTCCCAGCGCTATGCCAACCGCCACCACCCCTTGCAGGATGGCTGCGCGGTCCAGCGGCATGTTCAGGGATTTCTCGGCCCATTTCAATACGATGAATTGCAAGGTGGCGCCGGTGCCCCAGAACAGGGTCGTGACGCCCAGCGATATTTGTCCCAATTTGTCTTTCCACAATACCACACAGCAACCCGCAAAATCGGCCACCAGCTTGATGGGGCTATGTTCCTGGTGAGGGTAGCGCGCACCGGTGTCGGGGATCCTCAGATTAAACAGTGCTGCAAGTGCATATAACGAGGTAATGACGCACAGGGCTGCCTCGGTAGGAGTGTCTATGCCCAGGTCCACCATCGGCAGTTCGAACCTCAGCAACAGCGCCGCGATAGTGGGATTGATCAGCATGCCGCCCATGACGGTGCCGAGAATGATGGACGATACGGTCAGGCCCTCTATCCAGCCGTTTGCCGCGACCAGTTTTTCCGGCGGCAGCAATTCGGTCAGGATGCCGTACTTGGCGGGGGAATAGGCGGCGGCGCCAAAACCGACCACCGCATAGGCGATCAGCGGATGCACATTGAAGAACATCAGCGCACAACCGAAGACCTTGATCAGGTTGGTGATGAACATGACCTTTCCTTTAGGCAACGAATCGGCGAATGCGCCAACGAAGGCTGCCAGCAGCACATAGGAAAGACCGAAAAATAGTTTGAGCAATGGAGTCATCCACTGCGGCGACTTCATCGTCGCCAGCAAGGCCATCGCTGCAATCAGAAGCGCATTATCGGCAAGCGACGAGAAAAACTGCGCCGCCATGATGGTATAAAAACCGCGTTTCATTCTTGTTATTTGCCTGTTACAAAATGTCACCGGCTTGCTTTATACCATGAAAACGATTGCTTTCATGTGAATTAAAGTTCGGCCCGGCCGAATGCTCGGTAAAATGTAAGCATACGAGAAACTTTTCATTGAGTTTGCTGAACGCATAACCAGTATTTATCGATGGTGCGATCAGCTCATGGTTATTCAACGGATGAGCCGCAATTTGGTGAACAATTTCTTCAAAATAATCTTCAAGACACGGTAATACTAACAAGAAAATTATGGCAAAAGCAAAAACCAATTACACCTGCACCGAATGTGGTGGCGTGGTCAATAAATGGGCAGGGCAATGCCCATCCTGCGGCCAATGGAACACGCTGGTTGAAACCATTATCGAAACGGCCGGCAATCGATTTTCCGGCAAGCATCAAAGCCTGGCCCAGACCGCGCCGGTATTGAACCTGGCGGCGATCGAGGCGCTGGACGTGCCGCGCTTTGGCACCGGCATAGAGGAATTCGACCGGGTGCTGGGCGGCGGCCTGGTGGCCGGCGGCGTCGTCCTGATCGGCGGCGACCCCGGGATTGGTAAATCAACCTTGCTGCTGCAGGCCCTGTCCAGCCTGTCCAGGTTGAAGAAGGTCTTGTACGTCAGCGGCGAGGAGTCCGGCGCCCAGATTGCCTTGCGCGCCAAGCGGTTGGCGGTGGATGCGCAGGATCTGCAATTCCAGGCAGAGATACAATTGGAAAAAATCCTGGGCACGCTGACAGAGCATAAGCCGCAAGTGGTGGTCATCGATTCGATACAGACCATGTATTCCGACGCCTTGAGCTCCGCTCCCGGCTCGGTAGCGCAGGTGCGCGAGTGCGCCGCACAGCTGACCCGCGTCGCCAAGACCATGGACATCACAATGATCATGGTCGGCCACGTTACCAAGGAGGGGGCGCTGGCGGGTCCGCGCGTGCTGGAGCATATCGTCGACACGGTGCTGTATTTTGAGGGCGACACCCATTCCAGTTTCCGTCTGGTGCGGGCCATCAAGAACCGTTTTGGCGCCGTCAATGAACTGGGGGTGTTTGCCATGGGCGAGCGCGGATTGAAAGGGGTATCCAATCCGTCCGCCTTGTTCTTGTCGCAGCACGATACCCAGGTGGCCGGTTCTTGCGTGATGGTCACGCAAGAGGGGACACGTCCCTTGCTGGTAGAGATACAGGCGCTGGTGGATAGCTCGCATGCGCCTAATGCGCGTCGCTTGTCGGTGGGCCTGGAGCAAAACCGGCTGGCGATGCTGCTGGCGGTATTGCACCGGCACGCGGGCGTTGCGGCCTTTGACCAGGATGTTTTCATCAATGCGGTGGGGGGCGTCAAGATCGCCGAGCCGGCCGCCGATCTGGCGGTGCTGCTGGCGATCAATTCCTCAATGCGCAACAAACCCTTGCCGCGTGGGCTGGTGGTGTTCGGCGAGGTCGGCCTGGCCGGCGAGATCAGGCCTGCCCCGCGCGGCCAGGAGCGTTTGCGCGAGGCGGCCAAGCTGGGTTTTTCGATCGCGATGATACCGAAGTCAAATGCGCCCAAGCAAAAGATAGAAGGGCTGACCATCATCGGCGTGGACCGGATAGAAGAAGCGCTGAACAAGATACGTGACGTGGACAGCTATATAGTCGACGAATCGTTAGCCTGATGCGTGACTGGCAGCGTTGCTATATGAGCTGGGCTGCCTGTATTCCGCTCCTGACTGCCGCCTCGAGCGTGGCCGGGTACTCGCCAATGGTGTAGTCGCCGGCGATCAGCAAACCGGGCGCGGAAGTCAGGTTCTGCGGCCTGACCAACCCCGGGGTGCAGGAGAAGGTTGCCCGTTTTTCTGAAATGACCTGCTGCCATATGGGGACCGCTAGCGCCGGCATGCCCAGGGTTTGCGCCAACTGCGTGGCGACTGCAGTTGCCAGCGCTTCATTGCCCAATTCTATCGCGTCGTTTGACGCGCTGACGACGACGGCGAGCAATCCCGCCTGACCCGCGTCAAGCTGCCCGCGGTCGAACACGAATTGTCCCCAGTTGCCGTTTTCGGGGTCGTCCCGCAGCGCAAAGAACGGTCGCGGCAGTTGCAGGCCTGCATCGTATTGCAGATAGCAGGTGGTAATAGGCTCGTAATCGAAGCGGGGCAGGGCCGTCGTATGCTCCGCGCCGTTTAATTCAGCCTCCAGGCCGGCCAGCAGGCCAGCGGCGGTTTCCGCTCCGGTCGCAATGATTACAGCGTCGAAACCAGCGGTGCGCTGCTCAGTTCCGCCATTGCCATAGTCCAGCGACCAGTCCGCGTGCGCGTCGCGCCTGATTTTTTTTACAGTCCGGCCGCACAAAACCTGGCCGCCTCGCGCCTGCACAAATTGCGACGCATGTTCCGGAAACAGCGCCGACAAATCTGTGCGCGGTATCAACATGTCGGAGGCCGCACGTTTGGCGCCCAGGCTATCGCGCAGGACATTCAAAAAAACCTGAGCGGAGGCTCGCTCCGGCGGGGTGTTCAGCGCTGCGATGCACAGCGGCGTCCACATCAGCCGGCTCAACCTGTCTGTCTGGTCAAAGCGCTGCAGCAATTCACTGACGCTGCAATCCTGGTGCATCTGCCACCCCATCCAGCGCGCCGTCGTTGAAAATCGCGCCAACGACATTTTGTCTTCGTGGCTCAAGCCCGTGGCGCGGATGAGTGCCCATAGCAGGTGCAGGGGTGCCGGCAGCCGTGGCGCGACAAATTGCATGCCGTCGCTGCCTGCCGGGTAGCAGATTTGCAGCGGCAAGCGGAGCAGGGCCTTATCGGTATCGACGCCGACCTTGCGCATCAGGCGCAGGCTTGCCGAGTACGCTCCCAGCAGGATATGCTGCCCGTTGTCCACGGGTTTGCCTTGCAGCTCGACTTTGCGGGCGCGGCCGCCCAACGTGCGGGAGGCCTCCAGCAGGATTACCTGATGCCCCTGGTCCGCCAGTTCTACTGCGGCGGCGCAGCCGGCCCAGCCGGCGCCGATCACGGCGATGCGTTTGGCGGGAGATTTAGCCACGGACGTAGGTTTTCCAGGCTAGCCACAATTTGCGGATGGGCGTCAGAGAAATGCGCTGGGTCAGCACATGAAAGCCGTCTTCCTTGATTTCCGCCAGCAGCGCGCGGTAGATTGCCGCCATGATCAGGCCGGTGCGCTGGGCCCTGCGGTCTTCTGCGGGCAGCAATGCAAAGGCCTCATCGTAGAGCTTTTGCGCGCGTTCATACTGGAATTGCATCAACGCTTCAAACTGCGGGCCATGGCGCGCATTCAGTATATCCGCGGCGGTGACCTGGAATTGCTGCAGCTCATTGACCGGCAGGTAAATCCGGCCCTTGCGGGCGTCTTCACCGACGTCGCGGATGATATTGGTCATCTGGAAGGCTAGCCCCAACTTTTCTGCATAGGCGCGGGTTTGCGGATTTTTGATGCCGAAGATGCTCGCCGACAGGATGCCGACCACGCCGGCGACATGCCAGCAATATTTCTGCAATGCGATGAAATCCAGGTAACGGGTCTGGTTCAGGTCCATTTCCATGCCGTCGATAATTGCCAGCAGGTGCGCGCCGTCCAGCGCATAGCCCGCCATGTGCGGTAGCAGCGCCTTGGTCACCGGGTGGGTGGGCGCTCCGGCAAGCATGGCCTGGATTTCCTGGCGCCACCAGCCCAGTTTGGCCCGTGCTACCGAATCGTCGCTGCTGTCATCCACGACGTCGTCGACTTCACGGCAAAATGCATACAGCGCGGTGATGGCGCGCCTTCTCGGCAGGGGAAGAAATAAAAAGCTGTAGTAAAAACTGGAGCCGCTTTGTGCTGCTTTCTGTTGGCAGTATTCGTCTGGGGACATGCTGTGGATAGTCTGGAGTCTGTTAATGATTAATTGGGTGCAGAGCTAATTTGTTGGCGGACCCTATGTCAAGCGGCTAATTTGCCAGATTAAAAACGATGTGCGGCGCGCCGGCGGCTCTTGCCCGTTAAATGCCTGCAAGTTGAACAGCAGGGTTTGATGCTATTATCGCATCAAATTTTCGATGCGCTGACCGCATAGTGGATATCGCCGCACTGGAGGCGCCTTTTCCAGCATGTAAAAACAGGTAACAGAATGTAATCCTGGATGCGGGCCAGCCATCGGAGGTATATCTAGCTCATATAATGGTGCGCGCATTATAATATCGCCCGCAGGGCTTTCGCATTAAAAACATTAAAACTGGAAAATATCTTGAATAAATCAAAATTTGCAGCAGCTGCAGGTGTAGTCGGCCTCGTCGCCGCGTTGGCGGGATGTGGCGGTTTCGTTATACCACCGTCGGTGGCACGGTGACAGGTCTAACTTCTACTGATAGCACAATCACCAATACGCTGGTCTTGAGGAATGACGCCAACTACACAGTTTCGCTATCGGCTGACGGCACTTTTGCGTTCAATGTTGCCAGCGATGCCGCCTATACCATTTCTGTATTAAGCCAGCCTCTCCGTGTATTTTGTTCCGTCGCAAATGGTACCGGCAAGATGACCGGCTCTGCTTCCGTGACCAATATTGCTGTAACCTGCGTTCCCAGCGCGCCTGTCGGCGGAAGCGTGGCCGGCATGAACACCGGTAACGGCCTTACGCTGTACAACAATTACGGCAATGCGGATGCCACCCTGATCGAAAGCCTGGGCGTGTCCGTCAATGGCACCTTCACCTTTAATAAGTGGGTGCCGCCCGGCAAACCTTATGCCGTCACCGTATACACACAGCCGCCTGCGCAGAATTGCACCGTCCTGAATGGTACTGGGACTATTGGAGCGGTTGTTGATACTACCAAGCCGGATACCTATAAGAATGTCGCTGTGAATTGCACGCAAGCTGTTCCTGTGTCCATTGCACTCAGCGGCCTGGCGGCGGGAGCATCGGTGACGTTGAGCAATAATGGCGATACCGCGGTCAACAATGTAATTACGCAGACCATCAACGGTAATTTCACGTTTAATCAAAGCATGGTGGAAGGTCAGGCATATAACGTGGCGGTCAGCACTCAGCCTGCCAACCAGATTTGTACCGTGGCGAACGGCTCCGGCATCGCGCATCTGTCGGCCCCAGCGGCAGCTACCAATATCGCAGTGACTTGCGTCAATAAGTAATCATGAAAAACCTTTACGGCGGCCCCGCTCTGCCGTAAAGGCCGCTATCTTGCACGGCGCCTTGTGTTGGCGCCGCTGCAGGATGCTTAAAGCTCTTCCAGCACCCCAGCCTGATTGAAGTAGAAAACCCCTTCGTGCTTGAATCCCCATTTGCCGCCCTTTAGCCTGACAAAAGGCTCGTAGCTGAAAAAAGGCACTTCGCTCAGCGTGGCCGCATTATTGGCCTGGATGTACTGACGTTCTTCACGCGTGGCGGCGATGCTGTGGCCGACATTATTCCTGTAATCGAGATTGACGAAGCCGCCCTGGCGTATGCGCATATTGGTCCACTCAAACAACTGGCCGAAAGTCGTATGCGGCCGCACGATGGCCTGCATCTGCGTGTGCATTTGATGCAGGAAGCTGAGGCCGTTTTTAAACTCCAGCGATTGCGGCGTATCCGTGACTTTCCCATTCTCGACGACGAAAGAACGGGCGCAATCGCCCCAATACGCCTTGTGGGTGGGGCTCAGGTCCACTGTGATCAGGTTGAACGAGCCCACGGATTCGTCGCAAGGGCTGTAATCCCTGCCCGATACCGAGACGCAGCTGCGCGCCCCGAGAAGGACGAGTGCAGGGCAGTCGTAGTACCAGGTATCCGGATAGCCGACCTCTTGCATCATCTGGTGCGCTTTGGCAGCGATGCTTTGCTCGGTATCTTCGGGAACGATCAGCGGCGCCAGTCTGCTCAGCACAGATTTGGCGGCGAGTTGGACTTTGCGGTGTTCGGCAATTTGTAATTCGGTAGGCATGGACTCTGGATCGGTTTGTTTCATATGATCTTGAGGGGACGGTCGGGACTATTTGCTGGAGCTGCCCGTTACCGCATCGACACCCGCCTTGGTAACATCGACGGCCGTGCCGACGACAGCACCGCCCACCTTGACCGTGGTGGCAACAGCGACGTCGGCAATTGCCAGCACGGTACAACCGCTCAGTGCCAAATTGCATAGTAGGAAAGCTAAGCGAGATATACAAGTTTGCATGAGTTCACCAATGGCTGAGAATCGATAAGACATCTTGTTCAGGGTATGAAAAAAGCGGGGCGTGATGGATTTTTGCTTGAGGCTTGTTTCGATTCCTGCGCATGGTAAGACTGCGGGAACAAAGAGCGCCATAATAAATTTGCAACAAATTGTAAGCGGCTGAAATCTTTGGGGTGGGCAGCGATGCTGGTCTAAGGCGAGCCCCGGTGTTGCGCATTGTCAATTACATCCAGGCTGCGCGCCATAACATGATCACCCAGTCTGATTTAAACAGTTTGGGGCGTTGCGTGAAGACGTTCCCGTTTATCCGGTCTATCTTTTCCAGTATGCGCAGGCCGCCTTGCACCACCAGGCGCAGCTCCCAGCCGATGCGGCCCGGCAGTTTCTTTGCCAGCGGGCTGCCGGCGAGCAGCATCGCCCTGGCCCTGGCGGTCTGGAAACGCATCATTTCCTGCCAGGCTCTGTCGGCCTTGGCCAGGGCAATGTGCTGCTCGGCAATGCCGAACCTCTGCAAATCTTCCTGCGGTATGTAGATACGCTGTTTTAGCCAGTCTAGCGCAATGTCTTGCCAGAAATTGATTAGTTGTAACGCCGAGCAAATTGCGTCGGATTTCTTTAGGTCCTCCGGGCTCGCGGCGCGGTACAGGTGTAACATCAGCGCACCGACCGGGTTTGCCGATCGCCGACAATAATCCAGCAAGCTGTCAAAATCAGCGTACCTGGTGGTGACGACATCCTGCTTGAACGCAGACAAGAGATCCCGGAGCGGCTGTACCGGCAAGCGATGCTCTTCAACGGTGGCGGCCAAAGATTGAAACAAGCCCGATTTGCTTTGAATCTGTTGTTCCAGCAGGTCCAGCTCTTGCTCGAACCGGCTTAAATCTGCAAGACGTTGCGCGGCAGACGCATCGCCTTCGTCCGCGATATCGTCCGCCGTCCTGGCAAAGGCATAGATGGATTCGACGGCCGGCCTCAGATGGGCGGGCAACAAAAGAGATGCAACAGGGAAATTTTCGTAGTGTTCTACCGGCATAAATCTCTTAATGACTGAAAAGTCATTGGCAAATATAGAATGCATCACTATAATTACTAACCGCCAAGTCAGTAATTATAGCCAGCTAAGCACAATAATAAAAATAACAAGAAATTACCAAAATTCGTATCTGCAGTATTTAATCGAAAAATTTGACCAGACTTGTTTTCAAGAGCCTGCATAGTAAAGGAAAACTCCCGTGTTAACACCACAAACTACCGATCACCCCGAAGCGGCGCCGGATTTGCGTTCGAAATATCAGGCAGGCCGGCGATCGGCATGGGTGAAATACCCTTCCATGCTGACTTTGGCTGCAGCGCTGGTACTAAGTGCCTGCAGCAAGCCTGCCGAAAAAACCGAAGATATCCGGCCGGTCAGGGCGATCAAGCTTGCCGCCGGCAATGTGGATGTGGCGACCGAGTATTCCGGTGAGGTAAGGGCACGGGTGGAGTCACGCCTGGGTTTTCGGGTTGGCGGAAAAATCGTGGCGCGCAAGGTGGACGTGGGAACTGTGGTCAAGCGCGGCCAGGTGTTGATGCAACTGGATCCGCAAGACCTGGCCTTGGCCCAGGCCCAGGCCAAGGCGGGCTTGTATGCGGCAGAAAGCAACCGCGACCTTGCCAAGGCGGAGCTGCAACGTTATCAGGACTTGCGTGAAAAGAATTTTGTCGCTGCAACTGTGCTGGATAGCAAGCAAACCGCGTTCAAGGCAGCCCAGGCCAGCTATGAGCAGGCGGTGGCTTCCTACAAGAATCAATCCAACCAGGCCGGCTACGCAACGCTGATCTCCGACGTGGACGGCGTGGTCACCAGTATCGATGCAGAAGCCGGGCAGGTGGTTGCCGCCGGTACGCCTGTGGTGCGCGTGGCGCAGTCCGGCGATATGGACGTGGTCGTCGGAATACCTGAGGACCAGGTCAATTCCATCCGCCAGATCACGGATATCCACGTCCGTTTATGGGCCAACCCCAATCAGACAGTGCCGGCCAGGCTGCGCGAACTGTCGCCGATTGCCGACCCGGTGACGCGCACTTATACCGCCAAAGTGGCTATCCCCTCGGCGACGCAAGACGTCAAGCTGGGCATGACCGCCTATGTCACCTTCGGGGTAAAAAATCCCAACCCTATGATCAAGCTGCCGCTGACGGCCCTGTTCCAGGAAAAAAATACGACTTCGGTGTGGATCGTCGAGAATGGCGCGGTCAAGCTGGTGCCGGTGCAAGTGGCTGGCACGTCCGGCGACGACCTCCTGATAGCTCGCGGCGTGGCGCCTGGGCAGACCGTGGTGACGGCGGGCGTGAACTTGCTCAAGCCAGGGCAGAAAGTGACCATCCTCGGCGAAACGCCAGCGCCGGCGTCGAACCGGACTGCTGCAGCGTCTTCCACTGCAGGGGCCGCTAAATGAGTGAATCCTCGCGAGGCTTTAATCTATCCAAATGGGCGCTGGAGCATATTCCGCTGACGCGTTACCTGATTGTGGCGTTATTGTTGGGCGGCATCTGGAGTTATGGCCGCCTGGGGCAGGATGAGGATCCGCCATTCACCTTCCGTGCGATGGTGGTCAGCGCGAACTGGCCGGGGGCCACCGCATTGCAAATGGCCGACCAGGTTACCGACAAACTGGAAAAAAAGCTGCAGGAAACTCCGTATATAGACCGGATACGCAGCTACTCCAAGCCGGGCCAGACCCTGATCATCCTGCAACTGCGTGAATCCACGCCGCCCAAGGAAACTTCGCAGGCCTGGTATCAAGTCAGGAAAAAGATAGGCGATATCCGCGGCACCTTGCCGGCGGGCGTGCAGGGGCCGTTCTTCAACGATGAGTTCGGCGATACCTATGGCTCCATTTTTGCGCTGTCCGGTGACGGCTTTACCTATCAGCAGGTAAAGGATTATGCCGATTTCGTGCGCCAGCAATTCCTGCAGGTTCCGTCGGTGTCCAAGGTGGAGATGTTCGGGGTCCAGGATCAAAAGATCAATATCGTTTTTTCGCAAAAAAAATTCTCGCAGCTTGGCATACCGTTTGATGCCGTCGTATCGCAGATCGCCTCGCAGAATTCGGTCGAGTCCACCGGCGTGATGGTGACGCCGACCGATAACCTGCAAGTGCGGGTGACCGGAGCGCTGATGACCGTCAAGGACCTGGAGGACTTGCAGTTGCGCGCCAACGGCACGACGTTCCGCCTGGGAGATTTCGCCGAGGTCACCCGCGGCTATACCGATCCGCCGTCCGATAAGATGCGCTTTAACGGCAAGGACGTGATCGGCCTCGGCATTTCCATGGAGCGGGGCGGCAATATCATCGAGCTGGGCAAGAATCTGGAAAAGCAAATGAAGGAGATCCGGGCCAAGGTTCCGGTCGGCATCCAGATCGAGCGCGTGTCCGATCAGCCCAAGACGGTTGCCTCGTCGGTGGGCGAGTTTGTCGATACCTTGATGGAGGCGGTGGTGATTGTGCTGGCCGTCAGCTTCCTGTCGCTGGGTTTGCATACCAGGCCCTTCCGGCTGGATATCTGGCCCGGTCTCGTCGTGGGTTTGACGATACCCTTGGTGCTGGCGGTGACTTTCCTGTTCATGCGCATCTTCGATATCGATCTGCACAAGATATCGCTGGGCGCCTTGATTATTGCACTGGGCTTGCTGGTGGACGATGCGATCATCGCGGTAGAGATGATGGTGCGCAAGATGGAGGAGGGCTTCTCGCGTTTCGATGCCGCCACCTTTGCCTACACGTCGACTGCGATGCCGATGCTGACGGGCACCCTGATCACTGCCGCCGGTTTCCTGCCTATCGGCCTGGCAAAATCCGCCGCGGGCGAGTACACGTTCTCGATGTTCTCGGTCAATGCCCTGGCCCTGATCATCTCGTGGCTGGCAGCGGTATTGTTCACGCCGTATCTGGGTTACCTGCTGCTGAAGGTCAAGCCGGCCGCGACGGCCGATGGCCAGCATGAATTATTCGATACGCCTTTCTATTCGCGCTTCCGCTCGCTCGTGAGCTGGTGCGTCGAGTGGCGCAAGACGACCATCGCGATCACCTTGGCGGTGTTCGGCCTGGGCGTGTTCGGCTTCAAGTTTATCGAACAGCAATTCTTCCCCGACTCCAGCCGTCTCGAGTTGATGGTGGAGATGTGGCTGCCGGAGGGCTCGTCGTTCAAGGCCAATGAGGCGCAGGTGAAAAAGTTTGAAGCCTTCATCAGCAAGGAGCAGGGGGTGGACAGCGTGACTTCCTATGTCGGTACCGGCAGTCCGCGCTTCTATTTGCCGCTGGACCAGATTTTCCCGCAAACCAACGTGTCGCAATTGGTCGTGCTGACCAAGGACCTGAAGGCGCGTGAAGCATTGCGCCTGAAGATTACGCAAATCTTCAAGACCGATTTCCCGGAAGTGCGCGGCCGTGTCAAGCTGTTGCCGAACGGGCCGCCGGTGCCTTACCCTGTGCAGTTCCGCGTGACAGGCCTGGAAGTGGCGAAGGTGCGCGAGGTTGCCGATCGCGTCAAGGAGGTCATGCGCGCCAATCCGAATGCGATAGGCGTCAATGACAACTGGAATGAGTCCGTGAAGGTGGTGCGCATCGACCTGGATCAGGAGAAGCTGCGCGCGTTGGGTGTGACCTCGCAAAGCGTGATGCGCGCAGCCAATACGATATTGTCGGGCACGACCGTTGGCCAGTTCCGCGAAGGGATCAATCTGATCGATATCCTGGTGCGCCAGCCGGTTGACGAGCGCTCCACGGTTACTGCGCTGAGCCAGGCGAATATTCCGACGGCCAGCGGCAAGACCGTGCCGCTGTCGCAGGTTGCGCGCATCCAGTTGGTCTGGGAGCCGGGTGTCGTCTGGCGCGAGGGCCGCGAGTGGGCGGTGACGGTGCAGTGCGATGTGGTTGACGGCATACAGGGCCCTACGGTTTCCAGCCAGATTTCGCCCAAGCTGGACCAGATCCGTGCCAGCCTGTTGCCCGGCTATAGGATAGAGCTGGCCGGGGCGGCGGCCGACAGCGGCAAGGCGCAGGATTCGATTGCCGCCAATGTGCCGCTGGTGATTTTTATCATCTTCACCTTGTTGATGTTGCAATTGCATAGTTTCTCGCGTGCGTTGCTGGTGTTTTTGACCGGCCCGCTCGGCGTGGCGGGCGCGGCGATGGCCCTGCTGATCTTGCAAAGGCCGTTCGGCTTCGTCGCGCAACTCGGGGTGATTGCATTGTTTGGCATGATCATCCGCAATTCGGTGATCCTGATTGACCAGATAGAGCACGACATCCTGAATGGCGCCAGTGCATGGGATGCAATTGTCGAGTCTGCGGTCAGGCGCTTCCGTCCCATCATCCTGACGGCGGCGGCGGCGGTGCTGGCGATGATACCTTTGTCGCGCTCGGTATTCTGGGGGCCGATGGCGGTAGCGATCATGGGCGGCCTGATCATCGCCACAGCCTTGACCCTGCTGTTCCTGCCGGCTTTGTATGCGACCTGGTTCCGGGTAAAAAAGCCTGAGTGATTGTTCCAGGCCCTGATCCCGAGTCCGCGACATCACGATGACGTCGCTGGCCGGGAGGCATTTGAGAAAAGGTTTTCTCCACGAAAGGCGCGAAAAAAACGCGCCCTTTGATTGTGCCGCGCAAAGGCAAATCAAGCCAATGCAATTTTTATGGTTTTTTCGTGCCTTTCGTGGGGCGCGCCAAGTGTTTTTCGTGGACAAGAATGCATTTCTTTTATAAATAATTCCCGCCGCCAATTAAATTCCAAATTACTACGAAAAAAACGAGACACGGGCAGGTAAAATCCAGTAGAATACGCGGCTGGAGTTGAAATGCCACATGCGATAGTTTTGGGCGACACTTGATTTTCGGGTCGCCCTTTGCTTTTGTGCTGATTCCCGCGAGGATGGCGAAATTGGTAGACGCACCAGGTTTAGGTCCTGACGCCAGCAATGGTGTGGGGGTTCGAGTCCCCCTCCTCGCACCACAGAATTTTTTTATATTTGGACGATTTTCATGGCAACTGCAGTCGAAACTTTAGATAAATTAGAGCGCCGTCTTACTATTTCTTTCCCGATCGCAGAAGTGCAGTCCGAGGTAGAGAAGCGTTTGAAAGTGCGTGCACGTACAGCGAAAGCCCCAGGCTTCCGTCCAGGTAAAGTGCCAATGAAAATGGTTGCCGCGCAATACGGTTATCAGGTTGAGACTGAAGTGCTGAACGACAAAGTCGGTCAGGCTTTCAATCAGGCTGCCAACGACAACAATCTGCGCGTAGCGGGCTATCCAAGGATAGAGCCAAAAACCGGCGACGCAGTTGCTGAAGGCAATCTGGCTTTTGATGCAACTTTCGAAGTGTATCCGGAATTCACCGTCGGTGATTTGGCTGCTGCAGAAGTTGAGCAAGTCAAAACCGAAGTCAGCGATGTCGAGATCGATAAAACGATCGATATCCTGCGCAAGCAACGCGTGCATTATCACGTTAAAGGCGAGCAGGGCGCGCACGGCGACGGCGGCGACCAGTCTGCGCAAAGCGGCGATCGCGCTACGGTTGATTTCACCGGCAAGATCGACGGCGTGGAGTTTGCCGGCGGTAAGGCGGATGATTTCGCATTTGTCTTGGGTGAAGGCCGCATGCTGCCGGAATTCGAGGCGGCAACCCTGGGCTTGAAAGCGGGCGAAAGCAAGACTTTCCCACTGGCTTTCCCTGAGGACTATCATGGCAAGGATGTTGCCGGCAAGACTGCGGAATTCACCATCACGCTGAAAAAACTGGAATGGGCGCATCTGCCGGAGGTTGATTCCGACTTCGCCAAAATGCTGGGCGTAGCTGACGGCGATCTGGCCAAGATGCGTACCGACATCAAGGAAAACCTGGAGCGTGAAGTCAAAGGCCGCGTCAAGGCAAAGACCAAAGACAGCGTCATGGATGCCCTGGTCAAAGCGGTTGAGTTTGACGTGCCTAAGACTTTGGTAGAGCAAGACGGCCAGCGCCTGGCAGAAATGACCCGTCAGGATATGGCGCAGCGCGGCATGAGCGTCAAGGACGTGCCGTTTCCGCCTGAGTTGTTCGCAGCACAAGCTGAGCGTCGGGTCCGCCTGGGCCTGATCCTGGCTGAGCTGGTCAAGGCGAATAAGCTGCAGGCGACTGCGGAGCAAATCAAGGCTCAGGTTGAAGATTTCGCGCAAAGCTACGAAGATCCGCAACAAGTGGTTAAATACTACTACAGCGATCGTAGCCGTTTGGCTGAGGTCGAAGCCCTTGTATTAGAAGAAAACGTCGTTACTTATGTGTTGGGCAAGGCGAAGGTGACCGACAAGGTTCTGCCTTTCGACGAATTGATGGGTAACAACGCGCAAGCTTAACAATTAAGGAAATCACACATGTCAGGCATCATCCATAATTCTGCATTAGAAACCAACATGCTAGGCATGGTGCCAATGGTTATTGAGCAAAGCGGCCGAGGAGAGCGTGCATACGACATCTACTCCCGCCTGCTGAAGGAGCGTGTGATTTTTCTGGTCGGCCCGGTCAATGACCAGGCTGCCAACCTGATCGTGGCACAATTGCTGTTTTTGGAAAGTGAAAATCCTGACAAGGATATTTCCCTTTACATCAACTCCCCCGGCGGATCCGTTTCTGCCGGGATGGCAATTTACGACACCATGCAGTTCATCAAGCCTGATGTTTCAACACTGTGTACCGGTCTGGCGGCATCGATGGGAGCATTTCTGTTGGCTGCCGGCGCCAAAGGCAAGCGCTTTTCCTTGCCTAATTCACGGATCATGATTCACCAGCCGCTGGGTGGGGCGCAAGGCCAGGCTTCGGATATCGAGATCCAGGCACGTGAAATACTGTATCTGCGCGAGCGGTTGAACGCGATGCTGGCTGAAAAAACCGGCAGGAGCATAGATCAAATCGCTAAAGATACCGACAGGGACAACTTCATGTCTGCCGATGCGGCTGCAGAATATGGCCTGATCGATAAGGTGCTGACGCACCGTAGCTGATAAGATGCTTGGGGTCGCACCTGATCATTGAAAAAATGAAAAACGCCCGCACTATGAAGGTTCGGGCGTTTTTTTTATCGTGCCCTATAATCTCGCTTGTAAATGCACTAAATTGATTAGAGGCTGTTGAGAAATTATCCTGGTGCCGTTGTGCCGCTGGCCGGGCCAATTTTTCAACAGCTGCTTCCATCTTGTTGGCGAACGCAAATAAGTTCGATGACGGATTGTGAATTTGCAGGTAATATCAAACCCATTTCTGTTTAATTATTCGTACCATGCCCGATAAAAAATCCTCCACTGGCGAAAAGCTGCTCTATTGCTCCTTCTGTGGCAAGAGTCAACATGAGGTAAAAAAACTGATTGCAGGGCCATCGGTTTTTATCTGCGACGAGTGCATCGATTTGTGCAATGACATCATTCGTGACGAAGTGGCAAGCCTGGATTCCATCTCCAGCCCACGTACCGAATTGCCGACGCCTCTGGAAATCACCGAATTGCTAGACCAGTATGTGATCGGCCAGCCGACGGCAAAGCGCATCCTGGCGGTAGCGGTATATAACCACTACAAGCGCCTGAAGCACCTGGGCAAGAAAGACGACGTAGAGCTGGCCAAGAGCAATATCTTGCTGGTAGGCCCTACCGGCTCGGGTAAGACCTTGCTGGCGCAGACCCTGGCGCGCATGTTGAACGTGCCTTTCGTGATTGCCGATGCGACAACGCTGACCGAGGCCGGCTATGTCGGTGAGGACGTTGAGAACATCATCCAGAAATTGCTGCAAAACTGTAATTATGAGGTGGAGCGCGCGCAAAAGGGCATCGTCTATATTGATGAAATAGACAAGATTTCCCGTAAATCGGACAATCCTTCGATTACCCGCGACGTGTCCGGCGAAGGCGTGCAGCAAGCCTTGCTGAAGCTGATCGAAGGTACGATGGCTTCCGTGCCGCCGCAAGGCGGGCGCAAGCACCCTAACCAGGATTTCATCCAGATCGACACGACCAACATCATGTTCATCTGCGGCGGCGCGTTTGACGGCCTGGCCAAGATCATTTCCGACCGTTCCGAGCGCAGCAGCATAGGCTTTGCCGCCAGCGTGAAGAGTGCGACGGAAAAGAGTGCCAGCGAGATCATGCAGGATGCGGAGCCGCAGGATTTGATCAAGTTCGGCCTGATTCCTGAGCTGGTGGGGCGTTTGCCGGTGATCGCCACTTTGAATGAGCTGGACGAAGCGGCGCTGATCCAGATCTTGATCGAGCCTAAGAATGCGCTGATCAAGCAGTATTCCAAATTGCTCGAAATGGAAGGCTCGGAACTGGAAATTCGTCCTGCGGCATTGCATGCCATTGCAAAAAAAGCGATTGCGCGCAAAACCGGCGCCCGCGGCCTGCGTTCCATCCTGGAGCACGCGTTGCTGGATATTATGTTTGAATTACCTAGTCAGCAAAATGTGGCCAAAGTGGTCATTGATGAAAACATGATCGTCAATGGCGCCAAGCCCTTGCTGATTTATCACGAGCAACCCAAGGTTTCAGGCGGAAAATCTTAATTCCTTATAAACTGTGGGGGATAGCAAGCTCGCCCCCTTCGTTTGTGAGAATCGCAGTACAATTTAAGCACATAAAAAATTTTAGCTTCAATCGAAAAGCTACCGGAGAAGCCTCTGTGTGGCTTTTTTTATTGTTTTTTAGCATGATGGGCTTGAGTTTTAGCCTAGTGCGCCAATCTAAGCATGGAATTTTGAATAAGGTGCGCCATGACAACTACTACAATTACTGAACAAACCGAATTGCCCTTGTTGCCGTTACGCGATGTTGTCGTATTTCCGCACATGGTCATTCCACTTTTCGTTGGTCGCCCCAAATCGATCAAGGCGCTGGAAGCCGCGATGGATCAAGGCAAGAGCATCATGCTGGCAGCCCAGAAAGCGGCCGCCAAGGATGAGCCCTCTGCCGACGATATTTACGAAATCGGCTGTATCGCCAACATTTTGCAAATGTTGAAATTGCCTGACGGCACTGTAAAGGTGCTGGTAGAAGGCGCGCAACGTGCTCGCATCCATAAAATTACCGAAACAGAATCCCATTTCATCGCCGACCTGACTCCAGTAGAGCTGGAAGAGGGCGACGATTCCGAGGTGGAAGCGATGCGCCGTGCCATCGTTCAGCAATTCGACCAATACGTCAAACTGAACAAGAAGATTCCGCCTGAAATCCTGGCTTCGCTGGCTGGGATTGACGATGCCGGACGCCTGGCAGACACCATTGCTGCGCATCTGCCTTTGAAGTTGGAGCAAAAGCAAGTCATCCTGGAAATCTTCAGCGTCGCCAAGCGCCTCGAGCATTTGCTGGGCCAGCTGGAAGGCGAGCTGGATATCCTGCAAGTGGAAAAACGCATCCGTGGCCGGGTCAAGCGCCAGATGGAAAAATCCCAGCGCGAGTACTACCTGAACGAGCAGGTCAAGGCGATCCAGAAAGAACTCGGTGAAGGCGAAGAAGGTGCCGACATCGACGAGCTGGAGAAGAAGATTATCGCTGCAAAAATGCCTAAAGAGGCACGCGATAAGGCCCAGAATGAGTTGAAAAAACTGAAGATGATGTCGCCCATGTCTGCGGAAGCGACCGTTGTGCGCAACTACATCGACACCATCGTCAACCTGCCGTGGAAGAAAAAATCCAAGGTCAATAACGACCTGAGCAATGCCGAGAAGGTATTGGAAGACGACCACTATGGCCTGGACAAGGTCAAGGAACGCATCCTGGAATATCTCGCCGTGCAACAGCGCGTGGACAAGCTGAAGGCGCCTATCTTGTGCCTGGTCGGCCCTCCGGGTGTCGGCAAGACTTCACTCGGCCAATCCATCGCCCGCGCCACCAATCGCAAGTTTGTGCGCATGGCTTTGGGCGGTGTGCGCGATGAGGCAGAAATTCGCGGCCACCGCCGCACTTACATCGGCTCCATGCCGGGCAAGATTTTGCAAAGCCTGTCCAAGGTCGGTGTGCGCAATCCGCTGTTCCTGCTGGACGAAGTGGACAAGATGGGCGCAGATTTCCGCGGCGATCCTTCTTCTGCCTTGCTGGAAGTGCTGGACCCCGAGCAAAACCATACTTTCTCGGACCACTATATCGAAGTCGATTTCGACTTGTCGGACGTGATGTTC
>DATHMC010000126.1:0-2275 GCA_035487495.1 Undibacterium sp. | reverse complement strand
TATGGATGCGGTCAACGCGGTGATTCGCCGGCAATTGCATTCAGAAGTGCCGCTGGTGAACCAGATTGCCGAATACATCATCAGCGCCGGCGGTAAGCGCCTGCGGCCGGTGCTGGTATTGCTGATGGCCCAGGCCTACGGTTATAGCGGCGACAAACACCACGAGCTGGCGGCGGTGATCGAGTTCATTCACACCGCCACCCTGTTGCACGACGACGTGGTCGACGAATCGTCCTTGCGGCGCGGACGCCAGACCGCCAATGCCCTGTTCGGCAATGCCGCCTCGGTACTGGTTGGCGATTTCCTGTACTCGCGCGCCTTTCAGATGATGGTGGCAGTCGATAATGCACGCGTGATGCAGATCGTCGCCGACGCCACCAACGTCATCGCCGAAGGTGAAGTGCTGCAATTGCTGAACATGCACAACCCGGACGTTTCCGAAGAAAACTATCTGCAGGTGATTCGCTCCAAGACCGCCAAGCTGTTTGAAGCGGCGGCCCAGCTCGGCGTCCTGATTGCCGGCGCCGGCGATGATGTGATCGAAGCTGCGGGCGAATACGGCCGTTCGCTCGGCACCGCGTTCCAGTTGATAGACGATGTCCTGGATTACTCCGGCAACGCTAGCGATATTGGCAAGAATGTCGGCGACGACCTGCGCGAAGGCAAACCAACCCTGCCGCTGATTTACCTGATGGAACACGGCAGCGCCGAACAACGAGCCCTGGTGCGCAGCTGCATCGAAAACGGCGATGAAAAGCATTTCGATGAAATCCTGGCCGCCATCACCAGCTCGGGCGCCTTGAACTACACACGGCACGAAGCGGAGAAAGCTGCACAGCGTGCGGCAGCAGCGATCGCAGGCTTGCCAAATAGTCAGTTCAAAGATTCTTTGCTACAATTATCTGCGTTCGCAGTGGATAGAAATCACTGAGTACTCAACAAGGGGGGACTGCCAGCGAGTCGGCGGCCCCAAAACCTGTTCAAGTCATTGAACAGCTAGATCGGGGTGTAGCTTAGCCTGGTAGAGCGCTACGTTCGGGACGTAGAGGCCGGAGGTTCGAATCCTCTCACCCCGACCATACAACACATTGGTTTATTAACTTTTCATTTTACGGTGACCCTTTGGATGCCGTGCCCATATGGGTGCAGATACTTGCACTAGTCGTCCTCATCTTCTTGTCGGCTTTTTTTGCAATGGCGGAAACCGCGCTGGTTGCCGCCAACAAGCATCGCCTGCGTCATCTGGCTAAGCGCGGCAGCAAATCCGCCGCCACTACCCTGTGGCTGCTGGAGCGTACCGATAAACTGTTATCGCTGATTCTGATCGTCAACACCCTGGTCAATGCCTTGGCCACTGCATTGGTGACAGCGATTGCCATTACCACATTTGGCAATCACCAGAAAGTGATTACCGTCGCCACCGCGGCGGTCGCCTTCCTCCTGATCGTATTTGCTGAAATCACGCCGAAAGTGATAGGCGCGACCTATCCAGAACGGATTGCCTTACCGACCAGCTTTGTGCTCAAGCCCTTGATGACGCTGGCCAAGCCGCTGATCTGGTTTGTCAATTTGTTCGTATCGGCGATCCTCAAGATCCTGCATATCAAAACCGGCAAACACGCGCAGGAACAACGGGTCTCGCCGGAAGAGCTGCGCTCCATCGTGCTGGAAGGCGGCAATTTCATGCCGCAAAAGCACAAGAGCATTTTGCTGAATTTATTCGATCTGGAAAAAATCTCGGTGGAAGACGTCATGACGCCCAGGGCGCAAGTCGAAGCGCTGAATCTGTCGGCCTCGGTGGACGATATCAAACATCAGTTGACCACTTGCTATCACAACAAACTGCCGGTTTATGAAGGTGAAATCAACCAGATCGTTGGCATTTTGCATGTGCGCAAAGCGATGGCGTTGCTGAATCAGGAAGAAGAACTGACGGTCGAGCATTTTCGTCAGCTGCTAACCACACCCTATTTCGTACCGGAAGACACTGACGTTTTCACGCAACTGCAGTATTTCCAGGAAAACCACGAGCGGCTGGGCATCATCGTCGACGAGTATGGCGAAGTGCAGGGACTGGTCACCCTGGAAGACATCATTGAAGAAATGATTGGCGAATTCACCACTTCCAAACCGGGAGCGGCGCGTGCCGACAGTTTTTCCTGGAATCCGCAAGGGCAATGCCTGCTGGAGGGTGCGACCACCCTGCGGGATATCAATAAGCGTCTCGGCTTGAATTTCCCGCTGGATGGCCCAAAGACCTTGAATGGCTTGCTGC
>DATHMC010000125.1:0-4995 GCA_035487495.1 Undibacterium sp. | reverse complement strand
AGCGGCGCTGGTGCCCAGGGCCACCAGCAAATCCATATTGCCGGTGCGGGCTTGCAGCGCTTTCCAGCCGGCCCGGTAAAACCGGGCGCCTGACCAGAACTGCACCGGCGTCGCCAGCGCCAGCTGCAGCCAGCCGTTCAGCATCAGGTGCATGCCGGCAATCTCGGCCAGCATCGGCAGCACCAGCGGCAAGGACAACAACGCGGCGAGTACCACCGCCCTGCCCTCGTGCGTGCCCTTGCCGCCGGCTTGCACCTGGCTATCAGGCCGTTTTTGCGTCGCATGGTAGCCGGCCTTGTCCACCGCCGCCATCAGGCTGCCGGCGTCAACGCTATCCAATACCTGGATGCGTGCCGCCTCGGTCGCCAGGTTGACGCTGACATCCAGCACGCCGGGAATTTTGCGTAACGCCTTTTCCACCCGGCCGACGCAGGATGCGCAGCTCATGCCTGCTATATCGAGATCGATTTCCTGCCGCACCAGGCTATAGCCGGCCTTTTCTATGGCTTTTTGCAGGCCGGGCACATCCAGTCGCTGGTCGGCGACGACCCGCGCCGACTCGCTTGCCAGGTTGACATTGGCCTGCCTGACGCCCGGCACCGCGGCCAAGGCCTTTTCCACCCGCGCCACGCAGGATGCGCAGCTCATGCCGGCGATGCCTAGCGTGAGCTGATGTTCTGATTGCGCAAGCGCGCTGGGAGCTAGAGTATTAATCATGACGAATATTTTCCGCATAAGGACACTTATGCAGTATCGACCCTCCCATGATGGGAAGGTCAAGGACTATCGTCATTATACTTTTTTGCGGAATCCGGGCCGGCCGGCCCGGATTGCTATTAATGCTGGGCGGCCGGTACCCTGGTATCGGGCAAGAAGGCGGCCACTATCCCCAGCAAGGGCAGGAAGGAGCAGATTTGATAGACGAAGGCTATCGTGGTTTTGTCCGCCAGCATACCCAGCACGGCGGCGCCTATGCCGCCCATGCCGAAGGCAAACCCGAAGAACAGGCCGGCCACCATGCCGACCTTACCGGGAATCAATTCCTGCGCATACACCAGGATGGCGGAAAATGCCGACGCGATGATCACGCCTATGATGACCAGCAGCACGCTGCTCCAGAACAAATTGGCATACGGCAAAGCCAGCGTAAACGGCGCCGCTCCCAGAATCGAGACCCAGATCACCGCCCGGCGGCCTATCTTGTCGCCGACCGGACCGCCTATCACGGTACCGGCAGCCACCGCAGCCAGGAAGATGAACAAATGCACCTGAGCATCCTGCACCGACAACTGGAATTTACTGATCAGGTAGAAGGTCAGATAACTGTTGATGCTGGTCAGGTAAAAATATTTGGAGAACACCAGCAGCATCAGCATGCTGACCGCCGTGATCACCTTCTTGCGCGGCAACGCTGCGTGCACATGTGCGGCGTGGGATTTCCTGGCGGCAGGATGGTCGCGGTACCAGCGGCCGATCTGGAACAGGATGAACATCGCCACCAGCGCGGCGACCGATATCCAGGACAGGCTGTGCTGGCCATGCGGAATGATGATCCACGCCGCCAGCAAGGGGCCGAGCGAGGAACCGAAATTGCCGCCTACCTGGAACAGCGATTGCGCTAGGCCATGACGTCCGCCGGATGCCATGCGCGCCACGCGGGAAGCCTCCGGATGAAAGATGGAGGAACCGCAGCCCACCAGCGAAGCGGCGATCAGCAACACTGGAAAACTGGACGCCATGGACATCAGCAACAGGCCGCTTAAGGTGAAGCCCATGCCTATCGGCAGCGAAAACGGCTTCGGATACTTGTCGGTGTAATTGCCGATGATGGGTTGCAGCAAGGAGGCGGTGACCTGGTAAGTCAGCGTAATCAAGCCTATTTGCGCAAAGCTGAGGCTGAAGTTTGCTTTCAGCATCGGATAGATGGCCAGGATCAGCGACTGGATCATGTCATTCAATAAATGTGACACGCTGATCGCGCCTAACACCGGGAAAATCGTTGTGGCCGCTTTGGCCGGTGCGCCCGTCCTGCTCGCCGGCGGCGGCATATCGGCAACAGGAGCGCTGATTGAAGTCTGGTCTGCAGTTTGCATCAGGAAATGCCTTTCAAGCTGGACAAATAGTCATGAGTTTCATATGGCCTCTATTATTTCCTAATGCCTGGACCCGATCAGGACATATTTTGTCTCCAGACTGACATTTTTCCGGCCGTCACGCATTAAATTGTCTTTTTGGCATTTCAATTTTATGACAAAGCAGCCGCGAACAAACGCCGCGCGCCCGCCCCGCCGCCGTGAATCCAAGGAGAGCTTGAGCAACAGGCGGCATAAAATTCTCAATCCAGTGTCTGCCGATAGCGCAGCAGCGCGATGATGCCGGCCACCAGCATGAATAGCGCGAGGGGCCATAGTTGCGGAGCGATGTCGGCCCGTTGGTTTCCCTTCAGCATGATGCCGCGCACCACACGCAGAAAGTGCGTCAGCGGCAACACTTCGCCTATCGCCTGCGCCCAACCCGGCATGCCGCGAAAGGGGAACATGAAACCTGAAAGCAGAATCGACGGCAGGAAAAAGAAAAAGGTCAGCTGCATCGCCTGGAGCTGGCTTTTCGCAATCGTCGAAAAGGTAAACCCGACCGCCAGGTTGGCCGCCATAAACAGCACCAGCGACACCGACAGCAAGGCCAGGCTACCGACTATCGGCACATCGAACAGCAGCCGCGCCGCGACCAGGATCACACTCACTTGCACATAGCCGATCACGATATACGGCGCTATCTTCCCTATCATCACCTCCACCGGCCTGGCGGGAGTCGCCAGCAGGTTTTCCATCGTGCCGCGCTCCCTTTCCCGCGTCATCGCCAAGGACGTCATCATTACCATCGTCATCGTCAGGATCACGCCTATCAGGCCAGGCACAATATTGTAGCGGGTCAGCCCTTCCGGATTGTAGCGCCGCTGCACCCTGATTTCATATGGCGCATCCTGCTGCTGTAGCGCCAGCAGGTTGCCCTTCAAGTCTTGCGCCAGCGCCTGGCGGCTGATGCCGCTCAGCGCGGCCAGCGCATTGCCTGCGGCGGCAGGATCGGTGGCGTCGGCCGCCAGCAAGATGGCAGGATGCTCGCCGCGCAGCATCTGGCGCGCGAAACCGCTGGGTATCACCAGCAGGAATTGCACGTCGCCGCCGGCCAGCAACTGGTCGCCCTCGGCTTCGCTATGCGGCCTATGCGTGATCCGGAAGTAACTGGAATTTTCCAGGCTGCTGATCAGGCTGCGCGAGAACTCGCTTTGATCGGCCTGCACCACCGCCATCGGCAGCGCCTTGGGGTCGGTATTGATCGCAAACCCGAACAGTATCAATTGCATGATGGGCACGCCGACCATCATCGCAAAGGTCAGCTTATCCCGCTTGATCTGCAGGAATTCCTTGATCAGGATGGCCAGCAGGCGGGCGCCGTTCATGAGAAATTATCCTTGGAACCCTGCATCAGGGCGATGAAAACATCTTCCAGGCTGGTATCCACCGGCACCGCATGGTACCGACCGTGTTGATACGGCGCCAGTGCCTTATCCAGTTCTTCCCGCGACGTGGCGCTGACATGCAGCGTAGTCCCGAATGAGGCCACCGAACGTATCGCTGGATATTCGCGCAGCCTGGCGGCGAGCGCTGCCAGCTCCGGCCCGCTGATTTCACAGGTTGCCAGCCCGACGCTGTCGATCAATTGCTGTGCAGTCCCCTGCGCCAACCGGTGCCCGTAAGCGATGTAAGCCAGCTCATGGCAGCGTTCCGCCTCGTCCATATAGTGGGTGGATACCAATACCGTCAGGCCATTGGCGGCCAACTGGTGCAAATGGTCCCAAAACTCGCGCCGGGCTTTAGGGTCGACGCCTGCGGTCGGCTCGTCCAGCAACAGCAATTTGGGATCGTGCAGCAGGCAGGCGGCCAGCGCCAGCCTTTGTTTCCAGCCGCCGGACAAGGCGCCTGCCAGCTGCTTGCGGCGGCTGTCCAGGCCCAGTTGTTCCAGCGCCGCATCCACCTTGCGCCTGCGGTCGGGCACCTGGTACACCCGGGCAATGAAGGCCAGGTTTTCTTCTATGCTCAGGTCTTCATACAGGCCGAATTTTTGTGTCATGTAGCCGACCTGGCGCTTGATCTGCTGCGACTCGGTGCGGATGTCGTATCCCAGGCAGGTGCCCTCGCCCTCGTCCGGCGTCAACAAACCGCACAGCATGCGTATCGTGGTGGTCTTGCCGCTGCCGTTGGGGCCGAGGAAGCCGTAGATCCGCCCGGCGGCCACTTGCATGTCGAAGTGGTCGACCACGACCCGGTTCCCAAAGCGCTTGGTCAGGCCGCGCACATTGATGACCGCGTCCAGATGTTCTGCGTTGGCGGGGTTCATGGCTTCTGTTGAGTGGTAGCGCCAGAGGCGGCCGCCGCTGCCACGCGTATCTCCAGCGGCTGCCCCGGATGCAGGCGCGGCGCGTCTTGCCGGGACGGCCGCGCCTCCAGCATGAACACCAGGTTGGCACGGTTTTCTTTGCTATAGATAATCGGCGCGGTATATTGCGCAGACGGCGATACATACGTGATCCTGGCCGCAATGGGCTTGCCGCAGCCGTCGCAGCCCAGCGACACCTCCTGCCCCAGTTGCAAGGAGCCGAGCTGATTTTCCGGCACGAAAAATCTTGCCTTGATATTTTCGGGGGGCAGCAGGCTGACTACCGCGTTGCCGGCGGGGACCTGCTCCCCTTCCCGATAATAAATATCGACCACGCTGGCGTCGGTCGGCACTTTTTGCACTTTCTGCGACACCTTCCATTCCGATTGCGCCAGCTGCGCCTCCGCAATCCGTATGTCCCTTTCCGCGGCAGCGATCTCGTCGCTGCGCGACCCCAGGCGCGCGACGCGGACATTGGCGCGCAACTCATTCACCTTGGCCTGGTCATTGGCGGCAGCGGCCCGGGCCTCATCCAGCCTGGCAGCAGAAATAAAATTT
>DATHMC010000124.1:0-4212 GCA_035487495.1 Undibacterium sp. | reverse complement strand
TCCCATTTTGTGGAGGTGGCATTGGACGACGGGTTTTATATGGATGAGCCCTTAAGGCGGCTTGCCATGGAAAGGTTGCAAACCTGTGTCGCCGAGCAGAAATTGATTGCTCCGGCATTGAGCGTCGACAAATACACCAAGGCAATTGAAAAACTTCGGCGGCTGCCTGGGCCAAAGCCCGAATAAAGAAGGCGGAATAGTAAAGCCGGGTTGCAAACCCGGCTTTACGTTTTTTTAAGGCTTATTGAGCAGCCGATCAATCCTGCTTTTGGTCCGCCGTAATCACCATGCCCGGCAGCACGCGCGCCGCCAGCTTGCGGTTGGTTTTCAGCAGGTCCACTTCATCGCTCAGCACATTCGCGGCCTCGTTCAAGATGACGTCCTTGGCATCCTTGCGCGCTTTTTCGGCGGCCAGGTCGGCGGCCAGGTTGCGCTCATTGGCTTGCAAGCCGTCGTCTTGCTGGCCTGATTTATCTTTGCCGCCATTCGCCTTATCACGCAACTTGGTCTTGGCTTCCTGCACATCGCGCTCTTTACGGCGCTCTGCCTCATTCAGCGAAATCATGTTTTTCTTGCGCAATGCCTTGGCCTCGGCGACGTCTTGCAGCAGGTACTGGAAGTCTTTTTCTTTTGCGATGCGGGCCTCGTAGCGCATCTGCAACAGCGGCAGCATGTCGGTCAGATCGCCGGCAGGCTTGTAGTCGGCCGGTTTGATCTGCACCCAGGCCAGCGCATTGTCATAGCTGGATTCGCCAAAATTTTCCGTGTCCGAAGTGACAGGGAAGTTGAGATCCGGCGTCACGCCGCGCAGCTGGGTAGTGCCGCCGTTGACACGGAAGAACTGGGCTACCGTCATTTTCAGCTCGCCGTACTTGGGCTTGTCGCTTTGCGCAATCTGGTCCAGGTCGACCATGGTTTGCACGGTGCCCTTGCCGAAGCTCGGTTCGCCGATGATCAGGCCGCGGCCGTAGTCCTGGATCGCCGCCGCAAAAATTTCCGACGCCGAGGCCGAGCCGCGATTGATCAGCACGCCCAGCGGTCCGTTCCAGACCACGCCGGCATTGTTGTCGCTTTCTATGCTGATCTTGCCTTGTGCATTACGCTGCTGCACCACCGGACCCTTGCCGATGAACAGGCTGGTCAGTTCCACCGCCTCGTTCAGGGAGCCGCCGCCGTTGTTGCGCAAGTCGATCAGTACCGTATCGACCTTGTCTTTTTTCAGCTCTTCCAGCAGGCGGGCAACATCGCGGGTGGCGCTCTTGAAGTCCTTGTCGCCCTTGCGGCGAGCGTCAAAATCCTGGTAGAAGGTAGGCAGCGAGATCACGCCGACCTGGCGCGTCGTGGCGCCGGTCTTGACCTTCATGATGGATTTTTTCGCGGACTGCTGCTCCAGCGAGATCTTGTCGCGCACCAGCGTAATCAACTTATGCTTGCCGTCCGGCCCCGTATCCGCGGGCAATACATCCAGCACGACCTTGGAGTCCTTGTCGCCGCGGATCAGTTTCACGACGTCGTCGATGCGCCAGCCCATGACTTCCGTCAGCGCGCCTTTTTCACCCTGGGCCACGCCGACGATGCGGTCGCCTACGGCCAGCTTGCCGGACGAGGCCGCCGGGCCGCCGGGCACCAGCTCGCGGATGGTAGTGTATTCATCTCTTTCCTGCAGCACCGCGCCTATGCCTACCAGCGACAGTTTCATTGCAATATCAAAATCCTCGGAAGCTTTAGGCCCCAGATAATTGGTATGCGGTTCTATCGACATCGCATAGGCGTTCATGAACACCTGGAACACGTCGTCGCTCTTCATCTTGTACACGCGCGCCAGCGAACCGTCGTAGCGTTTTTCCAGCGTTTCGCGGATGGCCTTGCTGTCCTTGCCGGCCAGCTTCAGACGCAACCAGTCGTTCTTCACGCGCTTGCGCCAGATGTCGCGGATTTCGTCGTCGCTCTTGGCCCAGGGTTCTTTCTCGCGCGTCAGCTCGTAGCTTTCCTGTTGGTCGAAAGTGAAACCCTGCTTCAGCAGGCTGCGTGCATACGTCAGGCGCTCCACCGTACGTTTTTCGTACAGGTTGAACATGAGGAAAGGGATGTTCAGGTCTTCGCTGTAAATCGCATCATCCAGCTTGGTGCGCGCGCTGGCGAACTGGTCTATATCCGCCTGCACGAAGAAGAGTTTTTCCGGGTCCAGCGACTTCAGGTAGCGGTCGAAAATTTTCTCCGACATCGCGTCGTCCAGCGGCACCGCCTTGTAGTGGAAGCGGGTAAGGAAACGCGCCGACAGGTTGGCGGCCTGGGATTGTTGCTGTAATGGCATCAACAATGGCGGCGCGGCTGGCTCCAGCGCGAACGCCTGCGTAGCTGTAGCAAACGCAAGCGCGATCCATAACAGTTTCTTCTTCATGCACAATCTCCAAAAATATTCAGCCAAGTATATATATTAGCCGCTCGGATGCCAAATCAAGATCAGACGCATACTTTGTTGCAATGATTTACAAGCGCACTACAATGCGCATTTAACCACGCATTGGCTTAGCGCGTGGTTGGACCCGGGAATGGCGGCGATAGTTCACCCGAACTTGCTTGGCTACCGGCCTGAAAGCTCAAAGTCGAGGCTTTCGCAATCTGGGCATAAATATAATAAATTATTTAGATGTCATGCACGCCGAGGCCCGAGGCCGCCGGCTTTGCCGGCGAGGGCATGGATTTCCCCGATCTCTGTTGCCTATTTGCTGACTTTGTATTGCTGGCACGTTCGCCGAGCGTGCCAGCAATAAAAAAGCCCAAGCCTGCGCAATGCTCATGGTAGCGGCCGCTTGGGTTGTGAATTTTTTACCGAATCGCTTGGTGTAGAATGCTGGTCGCGAATCGCCGGCAGAGACCCATGCCGATATATATTGGATGACAACGGCAGTGTTGCGCGAGGCGCAGGCGATTCCCAGCCCGGACAAGAGAAATGAAGGAAATGAATGAATATCGTTATCAATGAAGAACTGCGCGCCTATATCGACCCGCTGACGGCTAATGAGTATGCGGCGCTGGAGCGCAGCATCCTGGCAGAGGGCTGCCGCGATGCGCTGGTGCTGTGGGGCGATATGCTGATAGACGGGCATAACCGTTATGCAATTTGCCAGAAACACGGCGTGGAATTCAAGACGGTGCAGAATGCCAAGTTCAGCACCTTGGACGACGTGCAGCTGTGGATGATAGACAACCACCTGGCGCGCCGCAGCGTGAGCGATTTCCAGCGCGGCGTGCTGGCCTTGCGCAAAAAGGAGATCATCTCTGCGCGCGCCGGCGCGCTGCAGGAGAATGCGCCTGCAGCGGTGCTGGAAAATGCGGACGCGGCCTCCGGCGCGCCTGCACCGGCCCGCCTGAACACGCGCGAAGACCTGGCCAGGGCGGCTGGCATCAGCAGCAATACCATAGGCCAGATAGAAAAGATCACCAAGACCGCCGCGCCGGAACTGGTGGCTGCGGTCAGGGCCGGCACCATTTCGATCAACGCTGCGGCGGCCGTGGCCTCGTTGCCGACTTCGGAGCAAGCCGCCGCAGTGGCCGGCGGCAGGAAGGAGTTGCAGCAGGCCGCAAAACTGGTGCGCGAGATGAAGGCGTCCGGCAAGCCACCTAAGCCGGCTAAAGAGCAGGGCGATACCGTCGATTCGGGCAGCAATGCTTCGGTTGAGGTCGGCAGCCTTGGCGGAACCGACGTCGCGTTGCTGAACAAAAAAATCGGCGAGCTGACGGCGGAAAACGCCGCGCTGAAAGAGCAACTGGCAATGCTCACCGCCGCGCTGGAAGATGCCAGAAGGGCCGCCTGATTTATCTCGCATGGCTGCGCGGCCCGGCAGCGAAAAGCCGGCCTGCGGCGCGCCCGGCCGTCACACCATGCGCGTCTCGCTGAACATGATGTCCACGCCTGCCGCGGCAAAATTTGCCAGGTCCGCGGCCGTTGCCGCACCTTGCGGCGAGGCCATGGCGGCGCCTATTGCCTCCATCGAGTCAAACGTCAGTGCGGCGACCAGATAGACGGCGTGTTTGCCGCTCATGCCCATTACGTCCCCTGAGCTTACCTCGTAGCTGCGCAAGCCGGGAATGGTCTTGGCCAGCGGAACATGTTTATTGAAATAATAGTCGTCGAACTTGGCCGGATCGGCGGGTTGGCGGTAGATCGCAAATAACTTGGCCATGGCGTTGGTCTCCTCATTATTGTGA
>DATHMC010000123.1:0-2477 GCA_035487495.1 Undibacterium sp. | reverse complement strand
ATCTGGTTCACCGAATGGGAAAACGGCGGTCCTTACTACAAGGCGCCGGAAAAGCACGAGAAGTTCAATCCGGTCAATTTCGTCACCAACTGGAAGACGCCGATGCTGATCGTGCAGGGCGAGTTGGATTTCCGCATCCCGACTACCCAGGCGCTGGGCGCCTTCACCGCATTGCAGCGCCAGGGCGTGGAGAGCAAATTGCTGGTGTTCCCGGATGAAAATCACTGGGTGCTGAAGCCGGCCAATTCCGTGCTGTGGCATCACACGGTCAAGGACTGGCTGGACCACTACCTGAAACCTTGATCGCTGCCATGTTCTAAACAGGGTGGGCGGCTCCGCCCGCCCGAGCACCGCTGATCCGCACAGTGCGGATCAGCGCTTGCAAACTGCTCAGGTCCAGAGAACCAGTTTGCCGCCCTCCTTATCGCAAAAGCTGCCGATCACGATCATGATGAAATCGATCAGCACCCAAATGCCAAAACCGCCGAAGGTCACCAATTGCAGTACACCGGTGCCTATCTTGCCTACATAGAATCGATGCACTCCCAGGAAGCCCAGGAAAAAGCATAGTATTGCGGCCGGCAGAATCCTTTTTTCAGAGACCGGCCCGCTGATGCCTGGACGCTGTGGCGCCCCGCATTGCGGGCACGAAATTGCCGTTTCATGTATCTCTTTGCCGCAGCCCCTGCAATACACCATTGTCATAGTTATTCCTTTGAGTTTTATTTTAATTTATTAAGGCTTACGCAAATATGAGGCGTTGCAAGTCCCACAGCGTTGTCCTCGCGAAAGCGGTGAAGCGGGAGGTTTCGAGCAGCATGCTGCTCCCTTGCAGGGCGCACACTGGCTTGTAAGCCAGTGCCGTTCCGCAGGCAGACGGCATGCCGTCTGAATTCCCTGCTGCACCCTGCGTAACGACGTTCCCTTGCAAGGGAACGTTCCTTCCCTACAGGGACACAGGGGACCCCATTACCGACTCCGGCAAAAAATGGATTCCCGCTTTCGCGGGAATGACGCGGCGAATCAGAATTCCCTGCATGAGATAGTTCTGCGTAAGTCCTATTTATTAATGTTGCATTAATGAATGTACCTGACACTTGGTTTTTCGGCAAGTCGTTCACCGCCTGGCTGCATGTAACGACAAACCCAGCAGCGATGCGGCACGGTCAGCGAACTGCAGTCTGCCGGAACGCCGCCAGGGTGTGCAGCAAATTGCGCGTGGCGCCGTCTACCATCGCCGGCGGCCGGTGTGCGATGCCTATGTGGCGCACCAGGGCCGGCTTGAGCGGCACTATCTGCACACCCTGGTGCAGGTCGATTTTTGCCGGATGCTCCAGCGGCAGTACTGCGGCGCCATAGCCTGCGGCGACCAGGCTTTTCATGGCCTCGGTATAGTTCAGCTCTATCCGCGCACGCGGCGCATATCCTGCGGACGCGAACCAGCCCATCGTCAGTTCATACATGTGCGTGCTCGGATCGTTGAAGATCAGCGCTTTTTCGGCCAGCCATTGCGGTGTGATGCGCTTGGGCGCAGGCCAGCGCGCCGGCAGGTACGCCATCATCGGGTCGCTGCGCCAGTGGGTCAGCACCAGCTCTTTCGACGGCGACTGCGGGGTCGCCACCAGGCCTATGTCCAGGCTGCCCTGGTGCAGCCGCGCCATGGTCTCGCTGGAGCCGAGTATGTTGACCTCGACGTCGATATCGGGATAGGCGTGCTGCATGGTCTCTAGCACTTGCGGCAATAAATGCACCACCACGCCGGTGGAGGTTCCGAGCCTGACCCGGCCTGTGCGGCCTGCGATCTGCTGTTTCACCGCGTTCAGCGCTTCGTCGGCATCGCGCAGCAAGCGCCGCGCACGCTCCACCAGGGTGACGCCGGCGGCGGTGGGCAATACACGCCGGCCGCCGCGCACCAGCAATTGCGCATTGACCCTGGCTTCCAGTTCGCTGATATGCAGGCTGACGGTCGGTTGCGCCAGGTGCAAAGCGTTTGCCGCCGCGGAAAAGGTACCCAGGTCGACAATCGAGACCAGGGTGCGGAGCTGGTCCAGGCTAAGTTCTCTCATCAGCTTTCCTGATAGATGTGATCATAAAATCCAACTTCCCTAATTTTACCTGAACAGGCACCATGGAGCATCCGAATACAGGAGTGCGACCATGCTATTCAAACTGTTCACCGTTCTTTGTCGTCCGCTGCTTGAGCGCCGGCGGCGGAGTTCTGTGCACGCGCTGCAACTGCGCGCGATGAGCGATCTGGAGTTGCGGGATCTGGGAATGGGGCGCAGCGAAATACCGGCCATGCTCAGCGCCGAGGCACAGCCACATGCAGAAGAAAGCTGGGGAAACCGGCCCTAGGCCCTGGATGCCAACATCGGTAGTATCAACGTCACTATCAGGCCGCCGCTGTCACGATTGCCAAGGCTGATCCTGCCTCCGTGCGCTTCGATGATTTCCCTGGCCAGCGCGAGGCCCAGGCC
>DATHMC010000122.1:0-5861 GCA_035487495.1 Undibacterium sp. | reverse complement strand
AGCGGCTTTGCCTTGTCTCCGGACGGCGCCTGGCTGGCCTATGCAGAACGCTTCCACACCTATGTGATGCCGCTGCCGCTGGCGGGCAAGCCGGTCACGATAGGCCCCAAAGCCGAGGCCTTGCCCGTCAGGCAACTGGATGTCAATGCCGGCGATTACCTGCACTGGTCCGGTGACAGCAGCAAGCTGCATTTCTCGCTCGGCGACGAACTGTACAGCAGTGAACTAAAGAACGCGTTCAGCTTTGTGCCGGGCGCTCCGAAAGAATTGCCCAAGCCGGCAGAAGCAGGCCTGAAGATAGGCTTCCGCGAAACTGCCAATAAGCCGCAGGGGCTGACCGTGATTTCCGGCGCCCGCATCGTCACGATGAAAGGCGACGAGGTGATAGACAACGGCCGCATCGTCATCAAGGACAACCGCATCGTCGCAATCGGCAAGGCCGCTGATATTGCGATCCCCGCAGGCGCGAAGCAAATCGACGCCGGCGGCAAGACCATTATCCCCGGCATCGTCGATGTGCATTGGCACGGCGGCATGGGCGAAGACGAGATCATCCCGCAGCAAAGCTGGGTCAATTATGCTTCGCTGGCCTTTGGCGTGACCACGTTGCACGATCCCTCCAATAAAACATCGGAGATATTCACACAGAGCGAGATGCAGCGCGCCGGCGAGGTGGTTGCCCCGCGCATCTTCTCTACCGGCACTATCCTGTACGGAGCGAAGGCGAACGTCACCGCAGTCGTCAACAACCTGGACGATGCGCTGACCCACCTGAAACGCCTGAAGGCAGGCGGTGCGATCTCGGTCAAGAGCTACAACCAGCCGCGCCGCGACCAGCGCCAGCAGATACTGGAAGCTGCACGCGAGACCGGCATGATGGTCGTGCCCGAGGGCGGCTCGCTGTTTGAGACCAACATGACGATGGTCGTCGACGGCCATACCGGAGTGGAGCATGCGATACCGGTGGCTAATGCGTATGACGACGTGAAGCAGCTGTGGTCGCAGACCCAGGTCGGCTATACGCCCACGCTGATCGTCGGCTACGGAGGGCTGGACGGCGAGACCTATTGGTACGCGCACACCGATGTGTGGCGCCATCCGCTGTTGTCGCGCTACGTGCCGCGTTCGATACTGGAGCCGCGCAGCGTCAGGCGCGAGCTGGCGCCGGAGGAAGACTACAATGTGTTCAAGGTCGCCCGCACCGCCACCGAGTTGCAGCGTGCCGGCGTGCCGGTCAATCTCGGCGCGCATGGTCAACGTGAAGGCCTCGGCGCGCACTGGGAGATGTGGACGCTGGCGCGCGGCGGTATGACGCCGCTGGAAGTGATACGCACCGCTACTTTGAACGGCGCCAGATATCTGGGCATGGACAAGGACATCGGCTCGCTGGAAGCCGGCAAGCTGGCCGATCTGGCGATCATCGACGGCGACATCCTGAAAGACATACGGCAATCCGACAAGGTGAGCCAGGTGATGCTGAACGGCCGCCTGTACGACACCGCGACGATGAACGAAGTCGGCGCCACGCCGAAGGCGCGCAAGCCCTTCTTCTTCGAGGGCATTAATGGAGCGGCGGCGCCGGTGGAAAATCGCGGCCATACGCATGGCGACGGCGCTGACCTCGACTGATACGGCCTACGCAAGCATCATGCAAAAGAACGGCAGGTCCCGGCAACGGGATCTGCCGTTTTTCCTGGTTTTTTGCAAAGAAGCCGGAGCGTTATCGTTGGTCTTATTTTCTGCCGTACGTGTCGAAAAAAAGGCTCAGCGCCCGACTGCACGCGCCTGAAATAGAAAGTGTAATATATTATCGCTTTACTTCGCCAAGCTTTGTGTTGCAAGGTATTTACCTGCGGCGCATGTACCCGGCGGCCCAAAATTCCAGCATACAAGATTGAGGAGCTCAGGCATGGCTACACTGAACGTCAATGGCAAGTCGCGAGAGTATGAGGCGGAGCAGGATACGCCGCTGCTGTGGGTGTTGCGCGAGCAATTAGGGCTTACCGGCACCAAGTACGGCTGCGGCGTCGCCCAGTGCGGCGCCTGCACGGTGCATATAGACGGCGTTGCTACCCGTAGTTGCGTGATGCCGGCCTCGGCGCTCAGCGCCAAACAAAAAATCGTCACGATAGAGGGCTTGTCGCCGGACGGCTCGCACCCGGTGCAGAAAGCCTGGGTTGCGCTGGACGTGCCGCAGTGCGGGTTTTGCCAGAGCGGCATGATCATGGCGGCGGTCGCACTATTGAAGACCAAGCCCCAGCCTAGCGACGCCGACATCAACGATGCGATGACCAATATTTGCCGTTGCGGCACCTACAACCGGGTGCGCGCGGCCATCAAGGTCGTTGCGCAGGGAGGCGATAGCAAGCGCGCCCATCTGGCTATCACACCTATGGATCGGAGTGCGAAATGAGCGGCCCGTCCACCCGGCCGCTGGCCGGCCCTTCCGCTCCGAACCCATCCCGCCGCCGCTTCCTGGGCGGTTCCGCCGCCGCGCTGGGCGGCCTGGTGGTCGGCTTCCATATTCCGCTGATTGGCGAGGCCGCCGCACAAACCGCCGACGTCCCCGAGGTCAACGCCTGGGTCGTGGTCAGGCCGGACGATACCGTCGTGATCCGCATCGCCCGCTCCGAGATGGGGCAGGGTACGCTGACGGGGTTGGCGCAATTGGTGGCCGAAGAGCTGGAGTGCAACTGGGCCAAGGTCACCACCGAGTATCCGACGCCGGGCCAAAGCCTGGCGCGCAATCGGGTCTGGGGTAATTTTTCCACCGGCGGCAGCCGTGGCATACGCGATTCGCAAGACTATGTGCGCAAGGGCGGCGCCATTGCCCGTACCATGCTGGTGCAGGCCGCTGCAGATGCCTGGAAAGTCCCCGCCGGCGAATGCACTGCGGCGAAAAGCGTTATTACGCATACACCTTCCGGGCGCAGCACCACGTACGGCAAGGTGGCGCTGGCCGCCTCCAGGCTGGCGCCGCCGGCATCGGTAACGCTGAAAGACCCCAAGGATTGGAAACTGGCCGGCAAACGGCTGGCAAGGCTGGACACTGCCGACAAGACCACCGGTGCGCAGGTCTACGGCATGGACCTGAAATTGCCGGGCATGCTGAACGCAGCGATCAAGGATTGCCCGGTGTTTGGCGGCAAGCTCAAGAGTTTCGATGCGGCGGCGATAGAAAAACGGCCAGGCGTGAAGAAGGTGGTGCGGGTCGGCGACAGCGGCGTGGCGGTGATTGCCGACACCTGGTGGCGCGCCAAGAGCGCGCTGGACGCGATGAGCATAGAATGGGACAACGGCCCGAATGCACAAGTCTCCAGCGCCGGCATTGCTGAAACACTGAGGGCCGGGCTGGACGCCGGCGAGGCCGCAGTCGGCAATCAAAACGGCGATGCCCGCGCGGCCATCGCCGCCGCGCCGCGCAAGATAGAAGCGGTGTATTCCTATCCGTATCAAAACCACGCGACCATGGAAACCATGAACGCGACGGTCAAGTGGACTCCCGAGCGTTGCGAAGTCTGGGCCCCGACCCAGAACGGCGAAGCGGCTCTGGCGGCCGCGGCCGAGGCCGCAGGCTTGCCGTTGGCCAAATGCGAAGTCTATAAGCTGCATCTGGGCGGCGGATTCGGCCGCCGCGGTGCACATGACTGGGTCCGGCAGGCCGTGCTGATTGCCCGTGAAATGCCGGGCACGCCGGTCAAGCTGATCTGGAGCCGCGAGGAGGACATGACGCACGGCCGCTATCATCCCGTCACCCAGTGCAAGCTCAGCGCCGGGCTGGACGCCGACGGCAACGTGACCGGCTTTCATATGCGTCTGGCCGGCCAGTCCATCCTGGCCAGCATAGCTCCGCAAAGCATCAAGGACGGCCGGGATCCGGTCGTATTCCAGGGCCTGAACCCGCCCGGTCCGGAGGCTTCGTTCGGGTACAGCTTCCCCAACCTGCTGATCGACTACGCGATGCGCAACCATCACGTGCCGGCCGGCTTCTGGCGTGGCGTCAACCTGAACCACAACACTATCTACTTCGAGTGCTTCATTGATGAATTGGCGCACGCAGCCAGGCAAGATCCGTTGGCGTTCCGTCGCAAATTCCTGGCCAACAGCCCCAAGCACCTGGCCGTGCTGAATGCCGCCGCCGAGCGCGCAGGCTGGGGCAAGCCGGCGCCGAAAGGGGTATTCCGCGGCTTGGCACAGACCATGGGTTTCGGCAGTTATGTGGCTGCCTGTGCCGAGGTATCCGTCAGCCAGGATGGCGAGCTGAAAATCCATCGCATCGTTGCCGCCACCGACCCTGGTCACGCGGTCAATCCGCAACAGATCGAGGCGCAGGTGGAGGGCTCATTTGCCTACGGGCTGTCCGCCGCCTTGTATGGCGAATGCACGGTCAAGGATGGCCGCGTGGAGCAGCAGAACTTCGATACCTACCAGGTCATGAAGATGGACAAGATGCCCGCGGTGGAGACCATCACGATGCCGTCCGGCGGCTTCTGGGGCGGTGTAGGTGAACCCACCATCGCGGTGGCGGCGCCGGCAGTGCTTAACGCCATTTTCGCGGCGACCGGCAAGCGGATACGCGAACTGCCGCTGAAGAACCATAGCCTGAAGGCATAGGCGATGTACCGGGCGCGGGGCGACAAGGTAGGCAGCCCGATCCGCACATGGCCGGGAGGCACGCTTGCATCGCGATTGCTGGCCTGCGCCGCAACGTTGCTGATGGCGTCTGTTCCGGCAGCAGCAACGGCGCAAGTGCAGGACGCGGCCGGCTACAAGATTGAGGGCGACTCCATTCCGCTCCCTCTCGCCGGGGCGGCTGGCGATGCAGTGCGCGGCCGCGCCATCGTCGCCAATCGCCAGCAGGGCCTGTGCCTGCTATGCCACACCGGGCCGATACCGGAAGAGCGGTTCCAGGGCAACCTGGCGCCGGATCTGGCCGGTGCCGGTAGCCGCTGGTCGGAAGGGCAATTGCGCTTGCGCATCGTCAACGCGCGGCATTTCAATCCGGCGACCATCATGCCTCCGTACTACTGCATTGCTTCCTGCGCGCAAGAACTGGTGCGCGTAGCGAATGCCTGGCAGGGCAAGCCGGCATTGTCTGCGCAGCAGATAGAAGACGTGGTGGCTTTTCTCGTTACTCTGCGCAGTAACGGCAAGGACGGTGTCAAATAAAATGCCTGATATTGAATTTTCCGACAGCCGTTTGGGCAACCCGCTGCGCCGCAGGCTGCTGAAAGCCGGCGCGGCGATCGGCGCGTGGATCATCGTCAGCCCGGCGCTGTCCGCTTCGGAAGACCTGACGACCGCCATTAGCCACTATACCGGCGGCGCGGCGGCGCTGCCCGGCAGGGTCAAGCTGGATGTGGCGGCGCTGGTGGACAACGGCAATACGGTGCCGATCACGATCACGGTGGATAGCCCGATGACAGCCTCGGAGCATGTCACGAAAATTGCCATGTTCAATGAAAAAAATCCGCAGCGCGATGTCATCAGGTTTAGCCTGGGGCCGAGGGCCGGCAAGGCCGAAGTTTCCAGCCGCATACGGCTGGCGACATCGCAAAAACTGGTAGCGATTGCGCAAACCAGCGACGGCAGGTTCTGGTCGGACAGCATAGACGTGATCGTGACGCTGGCAGCGTGCATAGAAGGAGATGTGTGAGAGCATGGCGAGTACGGTAATCAATGTTCCGGCCAATGCCAGGCGCGGCGAAGTGATAGAGATACGCACCCTGATCCGGCATACGATGGAAACCGGCTTCCGTCCGGGGGCGGACGGGCGCATACAGCCGCGCGATATCATCCAGCGCTTTAGTTGCCGCTACAACGGCGAGCAGGTGTTCGGCGCCGAGCTGTTCTCGGCGGTG
>DATHMC010000121.1:0-4856 GCA_035487495.1 Undibacterium sp. | reverse complement strand
AGAAGAACGGCTGTGACCTGGTCGCAATGGCCTCGCATGGCCGACACGGCCTCTCGGCCGTCGTGCTTGGCAGCGTGACCGTGAAGGTGCTGACGCACAGCAATATCCCCGTTTTGGTCTATCGATAACGTCGTGCTGGTGGGTCATTGCTCCATTTCAATTATTGAGCAAGCTCCTGAGTAATGGGTTGGCGAGTTCGACCGAAGTCGAGAGCGGCAGGCATGCCGCCCGCCCCGAGCTGGCGAAGGCGCTGGCGCAGTGCAAGCGCGAGCGCGCCAAGCTGGTCAATGCTAAGCTGGACCGGCTCTCGCGCAACGTCGCCTTCCTCGCCGCGCTAATGGTCCGAGGGGTCGATTTCGTCGCCCGCGACTAGCCGCACGCCAACAAGCTCACCTGTAAACTAACTCGAGCCAGTTGGCCCTAAAGATCACTGGACTGGACCCCGTAATGTTGTTACCGGGTTGTGCCTTGCGTTGCCAGCCTACATCTGTTTACGCAAAGAAACAGGGCAATCCTTGCGGCATCAAACCCAGGCTTTTTCGCAATCACGGGAAATGGCGGCGCTTGGTCGGTCGTTGTGCTGGTTTGGACGGGTGTCACAAAAGTGACACGCCGCACACCACCTTTGCGCCAACCGTTCGCCGTTATTCGGATCCGCAGCAAAAGCTTGAAGGGCAAAAACAACAATCCCCAACGAAACTCCGTATCGAAGGCGAAGCATAGCTAGTTCCTTTCATCAGTTCGTTCAACCTATCCAGCAGCACGGTGTTCGTTCGTTGAGGTTGCCGATTTCTTCCAGCCTATGTCGAACTATGATCGTGCGCCATGGTGGGGGAAGGCGCCGGATTGCCCTTGATTTGCATCAATGCTCCGCTCCGCGCGGCGACGATTATGCTATCGAAGGAGCTTTGCCCATGCCGATGGTGAGTATCGCAATCGCGCTCGCGTCATCGTTGCAGTCGGGTTCATCGTCAGTGCTATGGGCTGGTTGGCGAAGGATGATCAGGCTTTGCGTGCCTGCCGATAGCGCGCCGGTGCTTGCAATTGTAGCCAATTGTGCCTCGTGCCATGATTGGGATGGCCAAGTGGTATGGGCATATTACTACGGAAGGTGATGTTATGTTAAAGGCAGTAGGAAAAATTGCAGTGGTCGCTATGGCTCTTTGTTGTGGCTCCGCCGGAGTGAACGCGCAGACTCGGTCCGACGCCTCACGTTGTCATTCGGCATGTAACGGCGGTTTTACTAGGTGTAACCAGGCTTCAAAAATGAAACCGCAGACACATCCCAATTGTGCCGAGGAATTTTATTGGTGCGTGAAGAGTTGTGGTGGGCCAATTAGGTAAAAGAATCGACCAGCTCAGCGGCGGCACAAAGTATGCCAGCTAGAGTGGTTTCTCAATGCCGCGCAGCAGCTCATCACTGGCGGCTATTTGACTGCGACCGCGTGTTCAGCGGGTGACAAAGGTCAGCGCTAGCACGAGCAGAGATTGGCTCTACTTATTTCTTAAGATTGCCCTGGGCATCGAACTGTTTGAGATACGCCCACAAGTCCTTGGCCGCTTGTTCGTTCTTAATCCCAGCGAATACCATTTTGGTGCCGGGGATCTTCGCTCTCGGATCCTTGATATAATCTGCAAAAGTCTGCTCACTCCACACGATGCCAGATTTCTTGTTGGCATCGGAATAGCTGTAACTTGGCACACTACCGGAGTGGCGGCCGTCAAGGCCGTTGAGTTCGGGTCCGACACCGTTCGTTGCATCCGGACCAATCTTATGACAAATCGCACATTGCTTGAACACCGTCGCGCCCTTCCCGATATCTTGCGCCTCCGCTATAACACCTGAAAGGACGGTGAGCGCGGCCGCTGTGAAGAGTATTTTCACGACAATGCTTCCTTCCCTTGGATTACCTGTAGTTTCAGTATCAAAGTTTGCCCAAGAAAACTAATTGAGAAAGCTCAGATAGGATGCCAATTCTTCAATTTGGTTCCGCGACAGCTGTTCAGCAATGTGCGGCATGGGGTGCACCAATGTCCCATGATAGCCCTCGGTCCATTGCTCAAGGCGACGTTTGAGATAAGTGTATGCTAGCCCTCCGATTCGCGGAATCGCACCGACTCCTTCGCCCTTGGGGCCATGGCAAGCGACACAGGCTGCGATATTCGCGTCTGGGATGCCGCGCTGATAGATAGTCTCGCCGAGTGCCACGAGTTCGCGGTCGCCATCGTCGGCCGCGCGAGGTGGCAGATTCGAGAAATAAACGGACAAGGCATGCGCCTCCCACGGGCGGAGATTTGCCGCGGCGCCCCACATGTATTGCTTTGAAAATGGAGCATCACGCGTGCGACTGGCAAAGCTCGCGAGTTGCTGCTCGATGTATATCCTTCGTTGACCCGCCAAACGTGGGGCCGGCGCATAGCCTTGCGCCGATCCGCCGTGACACCAGGTGCAATTCCGGACTAGTGCGCTTTCCGCATGGGCCGCGAACGCAAATGCGGCGAGGAAGGCTACCGCCAGTGCGACTACTTTTATGGTGAAGGTGCTCATCGTGTGAAGTTCATTTCGATCCGACCCCTCAGCGTCTCTGAACCAAAGGAAAAGTCATTTGAGATGGCTGAGGTAAGCGGCGACAGCTTCGACTTGTGGTCTGGTCAGACTGTGAGCAACCGGAGACATAACCGCCGATATGTCAGGCTCGGTCGGGTTCTGTCCTCGCTCTTTGCTCCAATTGATCAGTTTGCTGTAGACGTAGTCAGACAGTTGGCCCGCCAAGCGCGGAATCTCGCCGCGACCCTGGGCTTCTGGACCGTGGCAGGCGGCGCAGGCGGCAACGTTGGCTTCGGGGAGACCGTTTTGGAATATTTTTTCGCCAGTAGGAGCCAAGCCCCTCGCTCCGCCGCCGAGGGGCGGCGGATTGAGCGCGCGAAAATCGGCGGCAAGAGCGGCGATCATCCCTGGACTCAAAGAGTGGGCGACGTTGAACATGATGTTGTTGGTTCGCCGATGTTCGACGAAGGCTTCCAGCTGATTTTTCAGATACTCGGGCTGTTGGCCGGCGAGGCGCGGGATCGGAAAGTAGCCATGGAAGCCCTGCGCCGAGCGCCCGTGGCAGTCTTCGCAATACGCCAGCTTGGCCTGGACGTCACCCATGACCCTTGAGGGTCTTTCAGCGCTGCGCGCGTCCGGCATTGGCAGCGCAAAAGCCAACAGCGCCAATTGCGCACCGGCCGTACAGACCAACCAAAGTAAATGTGATCTAAGCAATTTCATGTCAGGGCGCACCGAGTCTTCATTCTACGTGGTTGAGGAAGGCCGCGACGGCCTCGATTTGCTGCTGATTCAAGCTGTGCGCGATCGGCGCCATAATGGCCGAGGCGTCTGGGTTCGCTGGATTCTGGCCCCGTTCTTTGTCCCAATTGGTCAGTTTGTCGACGATGTAGTCGTTCAATTGACCGGCTAGCCGCGGAAACTGGCCGTTGCCTTTGGCATCAAGTCCATGGCATCCGGCGCACGGCGGAACGTCCGAGTTCGCTATTCCCTCGTCGTAGACTTTCTTTCCCGCCGCAATCAGGTCTTCGGCGGCGGGTGTGGTAAGCGGTTTTGGATTGAGGTTCTGAAAGCTTTCAGTCAAGGCATCCAACATTGCTGGGCTGAGCACATGCGCGACATTGAACATGATATTGTTCGTTCGCCGGTGCTCGACGAATGCCTCCAACTGGTTCTTAATGTAGTCCGGTTGCTGTCCCGCCAACCGTGGGATCGGATAGTAGCCGTGAAATCCTTGCGCGGATGCGCCGTGACAGTTCTCACAGTAGGTCATCTTGGCTTTCAGTTCCTGCTTAGGCACGTTGCCCTTAGCCGCAATTTCAGCATGGGCGCCGGTGCTGAAAAGAATCGCCACTATTGCAAATTGCAGGGCAGCTCGTTGGCCGGCGAATTTGCTGAATCGATGCGGCAGTCCCGGTGCCAGGAGACCCATGCTGTTCACCACCTGAGCGGCGTGCCAACCGCATAAACGTGAAAATTCACCCCGAGCAGGATGACTTGAATATTCTGCTTGACGTCGAGCGGGCCAGTAGTGCCGCTGACGTTGTCGATAAACGTGACGCTGCGTGTGCCAAAGCCGTAGTAGTCATATTCGAGCTTGAGCGACCAATTATTTGAGAATGCCCATTCGATGCCTGCGCCAGCGGTCCAACCAAATCTCGTCTCCAAACCTTCAAAGTCAAACGGGGCCCCAAGAAATGTCCCTGTCGCACTATATCTGTCGCCCGCCCATGCGGCGCCACCCTTACCGTACACCAGCCACCGATCCCAAGCGTAGCCAACACGGGCGGTGGCTGTGCCTAGGAAGTCGGTTGTTTCCTTAAAGCTTGCTCCGTCGCCGGGAATCGCCAGCGGTTGCACAACGGTCGTACTGCCGCCGATGCGCCCGCCCGTGGCCGTACCTTCGATGCCTACTATCCAGTTGGATGCAAACTGATAGTCGCACCCGATCTGACCACCGAGCATATACCCGCTGATGTTCTCGTTGGCCGAAGTGAAGCCGGTGATCGGTGAGACAATCCCAGCCGAATCATTGAGGTGCTTTTGCCCGAAGCCCCCGCCAGCTTGCACACCTGCGTAGCATCCGGTCCAAGTGAATGCTAGCGGCACGACAGGAGCCGGCAGTCCAAGGTCAGCCCCTAATGCGGTAACACTCATCAGACAAAGCGCAGCTGCACCGTGCGCAGTTCCTTGCATGGCGATACCTCAAATGCCTGCTACATGGCGAGCCATACGTAGAGGAACAGGGTATTGTTTGCGCTGGCGCCGACAGTGGTTCCGGCGAATTCATTGTACCGGGTATATTGCA
>DATHMC010000120.1:0-14402 GCA_035487495.1 Undibacterium sp. | reverse complement strand
TGCGGCGGGAGATGGCTGGATATTCCAGTTTCGGCGGCTGTATGTATTCGATGCCGGAGATGGTTTTTGGCTGCGCCGGTGCGGCTGGCGGCGCTTGTACGGCGGCGGGGGGCGCCGCTTCTTGCGTATGCGCGGCCTTCGGCTCGGCCTGTGTAATCACGATCGTATTTTCTACAGGTGCGGTATTGACGATAGGCACGACAGGTGTTGGCGGCGCGATCGCTTGCTTTGCCATAGGGATCATCTTGGGCGCCGGGGCAGGGGCTGCCGGCTGGACGGTTTCTGCCGGTGCAAGGCTGATGAATATTTCCTTCGGTAGCGCTTGCGCGACCTGCCTGATCAAGCCGTTTTGCAGTGCATAGATCAGGCCCAGGTGGGCCAGTATCGTGACGATCAGGGGGCCGGAGCGGCGGATTTTTTCCAACAGGGCAAAAGGCAGCTCAAACGGCAGCGGTGCGGCAGTCTGCATGACGTTTACGCGGCGAGCGCGTTGGGGTGGAAATGGACTTGATGTATGTGTGCCGGCATCGCCTTGTCCATGCATTCGCGCAGTATGCGTTTGGCGCAGCTGGCGCACTTGCCGCAGCAGGTGCCGACTTCGAGATTGGCGCGCAACTCGGCCATCGTGGTCATGCCGGATTCAACGGCAGTGCGCACCTTCTTTTCAGAGACGTTATTGCAGACACAGACTATCATGTAACACCTTAAGAATCGGCTATAAAATATTCAGTTCACCCTGGCGCCTGTGACCAGGCGCGTCAGCAAATTGAGTTTCCCCTGTTGGGGTAAGGTACGTTCCACCACCAGCGCCCACTGCTCGGACAATTGCTGGCAGGTGGCCCTCAATACCGGCGCCAGGTCAGGCAGGCCGGCTAAAATTTTCAAATGTCGCTCTATCACTGACGCCAGTTTTACGCATGCTCTGTGGTCGCCATGTTCTGCATTGTTCGCTGTGTAATGCGACATCAGGTGCAGTACCGCGGAGACCAGCAGTTCAGGCTGCGCCGGGGTACTGCCTGGTTCAAAAAATTCAGGATTACTGCTAGCCATCAAACTCTCCTTGTAGAATGGTTTGGCTCGCACGCCGGAGCCTTTACATCAAGGCTCGGTCGCAGCTGGCTAGGAAATCTCAACATCGGGTAAGGCCTGGGTCTGCAAAAATCAGGCGGTTAATATCAGTTTGTTCAATTGCGTGACGCGCAGGCGATAGATGCGGCCTTCATGGTCGATTTCCACTTCACGCATCTGGCGCATCAGCTCGCGACTCTTCAGGCGGACCACAGGAGCGCCCTCTGCGCTATTGGCGGACAAGCCCGATGTGCTGCCAGTACGGGCTTCTGGACTTGCTTCCGGTGGCGTGCTTTGCGTCATTTACTTCTCCTGTAATCTAAACGAGAACAATTCTTATTTAGATTATTGTGTATTCCACGAGAATTTGCAAGTCTTTTTGCAGTCTCTGGCCCAGCTTTTTGAGATTTGCCAAAGAGGAAATGTTTTAAGTCAACAAATTCCTGGCTTCAGGCCCAGCCATGGCAGAGGTTGGATCTGGCGGGCATTTGCATGTAAAACGGGCCCGGCAGCTGTGCTGTCGGGCCCGTGGAAGGTCTTGCTCGTCGGTTGGGATCAGGCGGCGACGGTGTCCGTTTCGGCTTCAGCGATAGACTCTTCGTCATCCACCGAGGAGCGGATCAGGTAATCAAATGCGCTCAATGAGGCCTTGGCTCCTTCGCCGACCGCGATGACGATCTGCTTGAACGGTACGGTGGTGACGTCGCCGGCGGCAAACACGCCGGGAATCGAAGTCTGGCCCTTGGCATCCACTTCTATCTCGCCGTGGCGCGACAGGGCCAGCGTGCCTTTCAGCCATTCGGTATTCGGCACCAGGCCGATCTGTACGAATACTCCTTCCAGCTCGAGCTTTTTGGCCTCGCCGGATTTCAGGTCAGTGTAGGTCAATCCATTGACCTTCTTGCCGTCGCCGTGGATTTCGGTGGTTTGCGCCGAAGTGATCACAGCCACGTTGTGCAGGCTGCGCAGCTTGCGTTGCAAGACCGCATCGGCGCGCAACTCGGCGCCGAACTCTATCAGCGTCACATGGCTGACCAGGCCTGCCAGATCGATTGCGGCTTCCACGCCGGAATTGCCGCCGCCGATGACTGCCACGCGCTTGCCCTTGAACAGCGGGCCGTCGCAGTGCGGGCAATAGGCTACGCCGTGATTGCGGTATTCTTTCTCGCCCGGCACATTGATTTCGCGCCAGCGGGCGCCGGTGGCCAGCACGACGCTTTTTGCCTTCAGTACCGCACCGCTCGCCGTTTTGACTTGCAGCAGCTTGCCCGGCACCAGCGCGTCGGCGCGCTGCAGGTTCATGATGTCGACCTCATAGGTCTTGACGTGCTGTTCCAGCGCGGTCGCGAACTTGGGCCCTTCGGTTTCCTGTACCGACACGAAGTTTTCGATCGCCAGCGTATCCAGCACCTGGCCGCCGAATCTTTCGGCCAGCACCCCGGTGCGGATGCCTTTACGTGCCGCATAAATGGCTGCTGCCGCACCGGCAGGGCCGCCGCCGACGATCAGCACGTCGAAGGCGTCCTTGGTATTCAATTCTTCGGCCTTGCGGCTACCCGCATTGCTATCCAGTTTGGCCAGGATTTCTTCCACGCCGGAACGGCCTTGGCCGAATACTTCGCCATTCAGATAGATAGTCGGCACTGCCATGATCTGGCGCTTTTCCACTTCATCCTGGAACAGTGCGCCGTCTATCGTTACCTGGCGTATGCGTGGATTGATAATCGACATCACATTCAGCGCCTGCACGACTTCCGGGCAATTCTGGCAAGACAGGGAGATATAGGTTTCAAACTGGTAGTCGCCATCTAGGTTACGGATTTGCTCAATCACCGCGTCATCCAGTTTGATGGGATGGCCGCCGACCTGCAACAGCGCCAATACCAGCGAGGTGAATTCGTGCCCCATGGGGATGCCGGCAAAACGCACGCCGATATCGGTGCCCGGACGGGTAATGCTAAACGAAGGTGTGCGCTCCGTGTCGTCGCTGCGCTCGGTCAGCGCAATCCGGTCCGACAAGGCGGTAATTTCTTCCAGCAATGCTTTCAGTTCACGGGATTTATCGCCGCCATCGAGAGACGCGACGATCTCAATCGGCTGCGTGACCTTTTCCAAATAGGTTTTCAACTGGGTTTTGAGATTTGCATCTAACATGGCTTGGCTTCCATAACAGGGTACTTTTTTTTTGAGCGCAGAACGCCATTGGCGCGCTGCGCCTCGGAATTACTTTGAGGATCATTTGAAATCTGCCTGCTCGGCAGATTTCGACAGCCTGATGTCTGCTTAGATTTTGCCGACCAGGTCCAGCGACGGAGTCAGCGTCGCAGCGCCTTCAGTCCATTTAGCCGGGCATACTTCGCCGGGGTGGGATGCCACGTACTGGGCAGCTTTTACTTTGCGCAGCAGTTCGGATGCATCGCGGCCGATACCGTTGTCATGCACTTCCAGGATCTTGATGCGGCCTTCTGGGTTGATCACGAAAGTACCGCGCAGCGCCAGGCCTTCTTCTTCGATCAACACTTCAAAATTGCGTGCCAGTGCTGCCGTCGGATCGCCAACCAGTGCATATTGCACTTTTTTGATGGCGTCGGACGTGTCGTGCCAGGCTTTGTGTGCGAAATGGGTGTCGGTAGACACGCCATAGATGTCAACGCCCAGTTTTTGGAATTCAGCATAGTTATTTGCCAGGTCTTCCAGTTCGGTAGGGCATACAAAAGTGAAGTCGGCCGGGTAGAACACAACAACAGACCACTTGCCTTTCAAGGTTTCATCGCTGACTTCGATGAATTTGCCATTTTGATAGGCCGTTGCTTTAAAGGGTTTGATTTGTGTATTAATAAGAGACATCGTTTTTCCTCAGGAGGTTAAAAAGTCATATGAATGTGTAGTGTAGGCCAAAGCGGATCATTTGTAGAGTCAATTATATTTATGTTTATCATTTATTTTAACTATCAACGACAGTCCCATGACTACCACCTCACCAGGCCGGCCCACCTTGCTTGCCCGATGATGAAAGTGTCAACACGCTCCAGGCCAGATGGCGGCGCAGATACCAAGATTCAAGCGCCAGATTGGCGGGATGCACGCCGACGGACCGCTGAAATGAAAACCGCCCCCGACAGTATACTGCCAGGGGCGGCTGGATCGGAGGGCGGGGGATTATTTACCGCTGTTGATATTCAGGAACGGTATCGCACCGCCGGTGGTCGTGGGCAGGCGGCCATCCCATTTTTCTATGGCTTTCGCCTGGTTTTCGGTTTCCCGCAAGCGCAGCAGTTCGGGCGTCACTTGCTGGCGTTGCAGGGCCAGTGATTCAGCCTCTGCCTTGGCGCGTGAAATTTTTTGCCTTGCTTCCACTTCTATCCTCTGCAGGTCGCGTTCGGCTTTCATTTTCAATTGGTCGGCGGTGGTTTTTGCTTCAATCGCCTCATTGAAGGTCTTGCTGAAATTAAAATTGACGATAGAGAATTCATCCACCACCAGGCCATGCCGCGCCATCCTCTCGCGCAAAGCCAGCACGATTTCGTCGCGCACCTGGGAGCGTTTGGAAATCAGTTCTTCCGCGGTGAATCTGGCGGTGACCGCTTTTACCGCTTCTTGCACGCTGGGGATGATGATGCGCTCACCGGGTTCATTGCCCAGATCGCGATATACCGATACTACGGCTTCAGGCCGCACGTGGTAGTTGATCGCGATCCGGGTATGCACCGTTTGCAAATCCTTGGACGCGGCATCGCCTTCGCCTTCGCCTTTTTGTATCGAGACCGGCACCAGGTGCAGGCTTTGCGCGATCGGCCAGCGGAAGTGGATGCCTTCCGTATAGACTTCGGCCGACGGCTTGCCGAACGTGGTCATCACGCCGCGGTTACCGGCCGGCACCGTGGCAAACGGCGCCAGCGCAACCGCTAGCGCCAGGATGATAAGTGCCGCAATCAGTTTGGAGACTTTTTGCATCTTCAATTTCCTTGTTTTAATTTTAGTTAGTCCGGCGCCCGATCCCGGGCGGTTTCAGGCGGCGGCTGGAGGTAAGTATAGATGTGCGGAAGGAAAGCTTCAGCGGTAAAGTGCGCCGCAATTAACCATAGATCAATGCAACCGGCTGCTCGCCGACGTGCATGAAGCCGCGGTACATGCCCTCGGTATTGAACGGCATGCTGATGTTGCCGTGCGCATCAATCGCGATCACGCCGCCGCGGCCTTCGTATTGCGGCAGCTTGTGCATGACCACGTTTTCCGCGGCTTGTTGCAGCGAGCGTTGCGCGTATTCCATTTGCGCCGAAATGTCGTACAGCGCCACGCTGCGCATGAAACTCTCGCCGGTACCGGTGGCCGACAGGGCGGCGGTACGGTTATTGGCATAGCAGCCGGCGCCCAGTATCGGGCTGTCGCCGACTCTGCCCACCTGCTTGTTGGTCATGCCGCCGGTAGAGGTTGCCGCCGCCAGGTTGCCGTAGCGGTCCAGCGCCACGGCGCCTACCGTACCGAATTTATTGTCGGGATCGATCGGTGCAATTTCTGAGGTAGTTTCTGCCTGCAGGGTGACGGCGTCATGATCCAGCAACACCTGGGACGTTGCCTGTTGTTTGCTGTTTTGCCATTGGGTATAGCGCGCCTCGGTGTGGAAATACCCCGGTGCCACGATGTCCAGGCCCTGCCGGCCGGCGAACGATTCTGCGCCGGAACCAACCAGCAGCACATGCGCGCTTTTTTCCATCACTGCGCGCGCTGCCAGTATCGGATTGCGTATTGTGCTGACGCAGGCCACGGCGCCCGCAGCCTGGGTGGCGCCATCCATGATGGCGGCGTCGAGTTCATGCGTCGCTTCGCAGGTGTAGACCGAGCCCTTGCCGGCATTGAACAGCGGACAGTCCTCCAACAGGCGTACTGCTTCGGTCACCGCATCGATCGCGCTGCCGCCGGCGGCCAAAATATGTTCCGCCGCGCGCAGTATGCTATCCAGGGCCGCCAGGTAGGCTTGTTCCTGCGCGCTGTTCATCGCCGAGCGCAGTATGGTTCCGGCGCCGCCGTGGATGACGATGCCAGGCCGGATGCCCGGTGCTACTGGATGAGATTGGTTTGACATCATGTAGTTTAGTTGTTGCCCGGATCGCTAGTCTCGTCCGGGTCGGTGCCGGTAGTTCTGCGTCGATGGGAAACGGGGTCCTGATAGGTCCACGGCAGCATGAATTCCATCATTTCCGACGCAGAGTTGACCGCCGATTTTGCCTGGTGCGCAACCGCGCTGCATACCGCTTCGATCAGGCACAGCGCCGCCGCTTCCGAGTTCGGCGAGAACTGCCTGCGCGTCTGTGCATACAGGGTCACATTGGCCAGCGAGGCCAACGGGGAGCTGGGGGCATCCGTCAGGGCCAGGACGGGCACGCCCTTGTCGCGCACCCGCTTGACGATGGTGACCACGTCTTCTGCGTAACGCGGGAAAGACAGCGCAATCACCAGGTCCTTGGGCGTATATTTGAAAAGCTGGCGCGCCGCATGCGAGGGGCCGCCGGAACCTACCGTACACTGTATCGTGTCGCAAAAGGGTTCCAGGCTATGCATCATCAGGCCGCCCAGAAAAGCGCTGGCGCCATAGCCGACGATATAGATGCGCTGCGCATTCAGGATCATCCTTACCGCCTGCACGCACGATTCCGGCACCAGGCCGCGTCGCGTGGCATCCAGGTTGTTGATATCTTCGTTCAAGGCCGACGCGATCACTTCTACACTGGTCGCCGGACGTTGTACTTCGGTCCGCAATTTGTCGATAGGCGCCAGCATGGCCTCGAAGCCATACACCAACTCGGCACGGAATTGCGGGTAGCCTTCAAAGCCCAGCGCCCGCGCGAAACGGTTAGCGGTCGCAACCGAAATGCCTACCGCGTGCGCCAGTTCATCGATCGACATCGTGGCAGAACGAAAGACATTGGAAAGCACATAGTCCGCCGCTTTGCGATGTGCCTTCGATAAATTCATATATACCTTGCCAATGCGTGCATTGACTGTGCCGCCAACTGCTTGAAGATCGGGACGATTCATGATGGCCGGGTATTTTCAGGAAGTGAAAAATGTAAATATAATTTCATACAAGGTAATTGTAAAGAAATCCATTAAGTCAAATTTTTTAAAATTTGATACACGAGATATTTTTCGGACTTTAGGTTGATTGTATCCAGTCTGCAGATTATGCGGGGTAAGCAAAGTAGCTGAAGATTTAATTTTGAAATAGCGCGTATTCCCTTAATCTTGTGTGCGGTCACCGCGCATCTAAAGACGGGCCAATTACGTTCCGCGAGGGCTTGGCTGAAGGCAATGAAATGACTCGGCCTGTGCCAGCGGCCAGTAGGTGGCAAAGACATCGGGCAAGCGCGCCGCCTGCTTGCTATCCAGCAACTCGCCCGGGTCGAGATAGGGCAGCAGGCTCGATGCCAGCTTGACCTGATTGCCGGAAACCCGGCGCACCAGATGGTGCGGCCTTAATTCGCCCGGATGGCCCAGCCCCGCCGCCGCAATCAGTTCTTGCAGGGCCTTCAGCGTGTTTTGATGGAAATGCGCGACGCGCTCCGCCTTGTCGGGAATAAACAGCGCCTTTTGTCTTAAAGGATCTTGTGTGGCGACGCCGGTAGGGCATTTGCCGGTGTGGCAGCTTTGCGATTGTATGCAGCCCAGCGCAAACATGAAGCCGCGCGCGGAATTGCACCAGTCGGCACCCAGCGCCAGCGTGCGGGCGATGTCGAAGGCGGTGATGATCTTCCCGGATGCGCCTATCTTGATCTTGTCGCGCAGCTTGATGCCGACCAGTGTGTTATGCACCAGTAATAGTGCCTCTTGCAACGGTGCGCCCACATGGTCGGTAAATTCCACCGGCGCCGCTCCGGTGCCGCCTTCGCCGCCGTCGACGACGATGAAGTCGGGGATGATGCCGGTTTTAAGCATGGCCTTGGCGATGCCGAAAAATTCCCAGGGATGGCCGATCGCCAGTTTGAAACCCGTGGGCTTGCCGCCTGACAAGGTGCGCAATTTATCGACGAACTGCAGCAGCCCGGCAGGGGTATCAAATGCAGAATGCCCGGCCGGAGAAACGCAGTCGACGCCGGGTTCCACGCCGCGCGCCTCGGCGATTTCAAAAGTGACCTTGGCGCCCGGCAGCAAACCGCCGTGGCCGGGCTTGGCGCCTTGCGACAGTTTGACCTCTATCATTTTCACCTGCGGCAGCGTGGCGCTGGCGGTAAAGCGCTCCTCGGAAAAACTGCCGTCGGCATTGCGGCAGCCGAAGTAGCCCGAGCCGATTTCCCACACCAGGTCGCCGCCGGGATCATTGCCATCCTCGGGCCGATGGTAGCGGCTGATACTGCCTTCGCCGGTGTCGTGCATGAAGCCGCCTTTTTGCGCACCCTGGTTCAGCGCCCGTATCGCATTTGCGGATAGTGCGCCGAAACTCATCGCCGAGATATTGAACACACTGGCGGAATACGGCTGCGCGCGTCCCTCGCCTATCGTGATGCGGAAGTCGTGCGACTTGACGACGCTGGGGCTGATCGAATGGTTGATCCATTCGTAGCCCGCTTGATACAGGTCGAGCTGGGTGCCGAAAGGCCGTTTGTCCAGCTGTTGTTTGGCGCGCTGATAGACGATGGAGCGCTGGTTGCGCGAGAAGGGATTGGCGGCGCTGTCTTCTTCCAGGAAATACTGGCGTATTTCCGGCCGTATGTATTCAAAGAAGAAACGGAAATTGGCGAGGATAGGGTAGTTGCGCAGGATGGAGCGCTTGGTTTGCCGCAGGTCGCTGATGCCGACCACGGTGAGCGCGCCCGACACCAGCACTAGCCACCAACCGTGGCCCAGGATCAGCGCCAGGAACAGCGATAGCAGAAATACAAAAGCAGAAAGAACCAGGGTCAGGTAACGCGCATTGAGCATCTTGCTTCTCCATTTAATTTGGGAAGCAGTGTACAGCGGTAGCCTGCAATGCGAAACAGTAGTATTGCATAAAATACAATGTTACTGTTGCTTTGTTGCTGCTTTGAGCGCTTATTTGCTGATCAGGCCCTGGCGGCCGCATTGATAATGCCGCCGCCGAGGCAAATCTCGCCGTCGTACAGTACGGCGGATTGTCCCGGCGTCACCGCCCATTGCGGTACATCAAACGCCAGCTTGAAGCTGCCCGCCTGGCTGGTGTCGATGGCGCAGGCGATATCCGCCTGCCGGTAGCGCGTCTTGGCCGACAGATTTTGCTTTTCAGGCGCACGGCCGGCGATCCAGCTGTTTTGCCCGGCCTCCAGCGCTGACGAGAGCAGCCATGGATGATCGTGGCCCTGCACCACGTACAGCGTATTTTGCTCCACGTCCTTTTTCGCCACATACCAGGCGTCGCTGCTGCCGTCGGCTTTTTGATGCGACTTGATGCCGCCTATGCCTATGCCCTTGCGCTGGCCCAGCGTGTAAAAGCTCAGGCCTACATGCTCGCCGATGATCTCGCCTTCCGGCGTTTTCATCGCGCCCGGCTGATACGACAGATAGCGGTTCAGGAATTCGCGGAAAGGGCGTTCGCCGATGAAGCAGATGCCGGTGGAGTCCTTCTTGGCCGCATTCGGCAGCTTCAGTTGCTCGGCGATCTTGCGCACCTCGGTCTTGTGGATTTCCCCCAGCGGAAACAGGGTCTTCGACAATTGCGCCTGGCTCAGCCGGTGCAGGAAGTAACTCTGGTCCTTGCTGGCATCGAGCGCCTTCAGCAACTGGAATTCGCCGCTCACTTCGCGCACGCGCGCATAGTGGCCGGTGGCGATATAGTCGGCGCCGAGCTTCATCGCATGGTCGAGAAAGGCCTTGAACTTGATCTCGGCATTGCACAGCACATCCGGATTCGGCGTGCGGCCGGCCTGGTATTCGCGCAGGAATTCGGCAAATACACGGTCCTTGTATTCGGCGGCGAAATTGACCGCCTCGATATCCACGTCCACCACGTCGGCGACGCTGACGGCGTCTATCCAGTCCTGGCGGGTGGAGCAATATTCGGAATCGTCGTCGTCTTCCCAGTTTTTCATGAACAGGCCGATGACTTCGTAACCCTGTTCTTTCAGCAACCAGGCCGAGACCGAGGAATCGACGCCGCCGGACATGCCTATGACTACCCTTTTCTTAGCCATGCTCATTGCCTCCCTTCGCCCAGCGCGGAAGGGTGCGTATACAGCAGGGACAGCGGCGCGCGCTTACCCAGCAGATAGTCGTTCACGCATTGCATCACCAGCGGGCTGCGGTGCCTGGCCTGCGACGCCAGCAATTCATCATGGCTCATCCACACGGTGCGCAAGATGCCGTTATCCAGCGGCCTGTCATGCGCCTGCCCAAGCTCTCCGGTAAATGCGAAGCGCAGGTAGGTGACTTCCAGTCCGGTCTGCGGCGACACGTAGCGCGACAGGTAGGTGCCGATCAATTCCGTGGGGCTGAAATCGTGCGCGGTTTCTTCCAGCGTTTCGCGGACCACGGCCTGCTGCAGGGTTTCATCGGGGTCGAGGTGGCCGGCCGGCTGGTTGATGCGCACGCCATCCGAGGTCTCTTCCTCTATCATCAAGAATTTATTGTCGCGGCTGATGATGGCGGCCACGGTGACTGAGGGTTTCCAGATATCTGACATACATACTTTCGAATAAGGCGCTATTTTAAGCCATTTCCCGCCTGGCCATCTTGGCCGTCGGCAAGCAAGGCCGGCGGCGATGTGGATATGCCGCCACACTAAATGAAGCGCAAGCCCCCAAATTCAATGCTGAATTAGCTAATGCGAATTTTGTATATACCGGCTGCATCGCACATCCGTAGCAGTGGCGTGTACCCTATGCATGCTTTAATATGGCGGGCATTGCGCCGCAGAGTCTTGTTTTTTTGGGAATTTTTGCCAACTTGCAGCGCCGCGCCAGATTCGCGCAATACATGGGTAAATGGCTGGCCATGGGCTGAAAACCAAAAAAACGAACGGTTGTGCTAAAAAACATTTTGCGTGTAATATCGTTGCTCATCACCAAACGTAAGTTTTTAGTAAGATTTGGACGGCGGGTTCGGTATGGCAACAGGCTATGCGGCGCATTGCGCAGGCCGGCCGAAAAAGCAGGCCCCGTCATCGCCATTCAGAGTTTATAAAGAAAAAATTAACAAGCCCAAACTGCGAAGCACAAACCAAGGAGCGAATCTATGAAAATCGGCATCCCCGCCGAGACACGGCCGGGCGAGACGCGCGTAGCGGCAACCCCAGAAACCATCAAGAAGTATGTCGCCGCCAAACATCAGGTAATAGTGCAATCGGGTGCCGGTATAGCATCCAGCATCACCGATGAGGCTTATCAGGCTGCCGGTGCGCAGATAGGCAGCGCCGCCGAGGTATTCGGCGCCGAGCTGTTGCTGAAGGTAAGGGCGCCGGATGCCGCTGAACGTGCTCTGATTAAATCGGGCACGGTACTGGTCGGCATGCTGAATCCGTTTGACGCCGACAATATCGCCGCGATGGCAGCCCACGGCCTCTCCGCCTTTGCGCTGGAGGCGGCGCCGCGCATCACCCGCGCACAATCGATGGACGTGCTGTCGTCGCAGGCCAATATCGCCGGTTACAAGGCCGTGATGCTGGCGGCAAATACCTATCAGCGCTTCATGCCTATGCTGATGACCGCCGCCGGCACCGTCAAGGCAGCCCGCGTGCTGATCATGGGTGTCGGCGTGGCGGGCTTGCAGGCGATTGCCACCGCTAAGCGCATGGGGGCGGTGATTGAAGCCTCGGACGTGCGCCCGCCGGTGAAAGAACAAGTGGAGTCGCTGGGCGCCAAGTTCATCGACGTGCCTTTCCTGACCGACGAAGAAAAGGAAATTGCCCACGGCACAGGCGGTTACGCGCGCGCGATGCCGGCGGACTGGATGCGTCGGCAGGCAGAGCTGGTGCATGAGCGCGCCAAGCAGGCCGACATCATCATCACCACCGCGCTGATTCCCGGTCGCCAGGCGCCGCTGCTGATTTCCGAAGAAACGGTGAAGGCGATGAAGCCCGGTTCGGTGATTGTCGACATGGCAGTCGAGCAGGGCGGCAACTGCCCTCTGTCCGAGCTGGGTAAAACCGTCACCAAGTACGGCGTGCACATTATCGGCGAGCCCAACCTGGCCACGCTGGTAGCGGCCGACGCGTCGGCGCTGTATGCGCGCAACGTGCTGGATTTCCTCAAATTGATCATCGATAAGGATGCCGGCCTCGCCATCAACCGCGAGGACGAAATTGTAGCCGCCACCCTGGTTTGCGCCGGTGGCGAAGTTTTAAGAAAGTAGAAAGTAGAAGAACCATGCAAAGAAATATGCTCCGCGCCAAAATTCACCGTGCCACCGTCACCCAGTGCGATTTGCACTACGAGGGTTCTTGCGGCATAGATGAAAACCTGCTCGACGCGGCCGATATCAAGGAATTTGAACAGATAGAGTTGTATAACATCAATAACGGCGAGCGCTTCTCCACGTATGCGATCAAAGGCAAACGCGGCAGCGGCGAAATCTCGCTGAACGGGGCCGCTGCGCGCCGCGTGCACCTCGGCGACCTGATGATTATCTGTACCTATGCGCCGATGACGGACGAAGAGGCCGGCAGCTTCTTGCCCAAGGTCGTGTTCGTCGACGGCAAGAATCAGATTTCCAGCATGAAAGAATATTAAGCGAAGAAATTTAAAGGCGAGCGCTGTATAGCAAGACCGGGTGTGCCTATCGGTTTTGCCTGGCCACCATCTGTTTTCATAATTAAAAGTAGAGAGGGCATCATGGAAGTTAGTCACACCCTTACCAACCTCATCATCTTCGTACTGGCGATTTATGTCGGTTACCACGTGGTCTGGACGGTTACCCCGGCGCTGCATACGCCGTTGATGGCGGTCACCAACGCCATTTCCGCGATCATCATCGTCGGCGCCATGCTGGCCGCCGGCCTCACCGAAGGCACGCTGGCGCAGGTGATGGGCACGGCGGCAGTGGCGCTGGCCGCGGTCAATGTCTTTGGCGGCTTTCTGGTCACGCAAAGGATGCTGGAAATGTTCAAGAAAAAAGAACCCAAGACGCCTGCCAAGGAGGGTAAATAATGAGCTTGAATCTGGTGACCTTGTTATACCTGATCGCCTCGGTATGCTTTATCCAGGCGCTGAAAGGTTTGTCTCATCCATCCACGGCGCGGCGCGGTAATGCCTTCGGCATGATAGGCATGGCGCTGGCGGTCGCGACCACGATTGCGCTGATCGTCAAGCTCAAGGGCGAGGCTTCCGGGGCGGGCCTGGGCTACGGCCTGGTGGTGCTGGGTGTCGTCGTTGGCGGCGGCATAGGCGCAGTGCTGGCAAAGCGGGTAGAGATGACCAAGATGCCGGAACTGGTCGCGGCGATGCACTCGCTGATCGGTATGGCGGCAGTCTGCATCGCGGTTGCGGTGGTCTCCGAACCCTGGATTTTCAATATTACCGGACGCTTCGAGGCCATCCCTTTCGGCAACCGCCTGGAACTGTTCATCGGCACCTTCGTCGGTGCGATTACCTTCTCCGGCTCGGTGATCGCGTTCGGCAAGCTGTCCGGCAAATACAAGTTCCGCCTATTCCAGGGTGCACCTGTCAGCTTTGCCGGCCAGCATTTGCTGAATCTGTTGCTGGCGGTGGCAATGATAGGTTTCGGCCTGATCTTCTGCTTCGCACCGGGCAATGAGCCGGCTTGGATACCTTACCTGCTGATGGCGGCGATTGCCTTTGTGCTGGGCGTATTGATCATCATCCCTATAGGCGGCGCCGATATGCCGGTCGTGGTGTCGATGCTGAACAGCTATTCCGGCTGGGCGGCGGCGGGTATCGGCTTCTCGCTGAACAACTCGATGCTGATCATCGCCGGCTCCCTGGTCGGTTCCAGCGGTGCGATCCTGTCTTACATCATGTGCAAGGCGATGAACCGCTCGTTCTTTAATGTTCTCCTGGGGGGCTTCGGCGGCACGCCGACCGAAGCCGCTGCCGGCGGACAGGCGCAGCGCAACGTCAAATCCGGCTCCGCCGACGATGTTGCCTTCCTGCTGGGTAATGCGGAAACCGTCATCATCATTCCCGGCTACGGCCTGGCGGTGGCGCGTGCCCAGCACGCCGTCAAGGAAATGGCGCAGAAGCTCACCGCACGGGGCGTCCAGGTCCGCTACGCCATCCACCCGGTCGCCGGGCGCATGCCGGGTCACATGAACGTCCTCCTGGCCGAAGCGGAAGTGCCCTACGACCAGGTGTTCGAGATGGAGGACATCAACAGCGAATTCGGCACCACCGACGTGGCCCTGGTGCTGGGGGCGAACGACGTCACCAACC
>DATHMC010000119.1:0-3787 GCA_035487495.1 Undibacterium sp. | reverse complement strand
AAGCACTTGGGTTTCAGCGTCCTCAGGAACATGCGGGTGTACAGCATATTGATGCCGCGCGACAGCGATACGCCGCCTTGTGTCAGGTCCAGCGGCGCAGAAATGGAGATGGCGGCGTCCACCAGCTCGGCCTGATGCTGGGATTCCCCTATCCAGCGCAGCAGTGCATTGCCGCCCAGCGACACGCCGCTGGCGAAAAATTTTCCGTCTGGATAATTATTGCGATAGCCCTGCTGCAGGCGCCGTATGATCCAGTCTATCTCTTGCGCATCGCCGGAATGATAGAAGCGCGGCGCTCTGTTCAGTTCGCCGGAGCAGCCGCGAAAATGCGGCACCGCGCCGGACCAGCCGCGCGCCCGCAGCGCCGCCATCAGTGCGCGCGCGTAGTGGCTGTCGGAGGAGCCTTCCAGTCCGTGAAACATGACTACGAACGGCTGGCCGGGCTGGCCGTCGACAAAATCGACATCGATGAAATCGCCGTCCGGCGTATCCCAGCGTTCGCGTCTGAAACCGACGGCAGGTTTGGGGATGAAGAGGGCGGGGTAGATGGTTTGCAGATGCCCGGTCGGCAACCAGAGGGGCGCTTGATAATTCATTATTCCAGACTGTTTAATGCAATACGCTGGCTTTGAATAAATCCAGAGGCGGTTTGCCGGCGGCAATCGAAGCGTGATGGGTGGCAATTCTCCAGCCATGCGGTGTCTTCACGTAGACATTGGTGGCGAGGATGTGCACATCCTGGGCAGCATCGCTGCCGCTGTCCACTTCTTCGATGATGCTATGCACCGAGCTTAACATGTTATGCGTCGCGTGCAATTGCACCGGACGTATGTGCACGCTGCCCCGTTCAAAAATGGCTTCCCAGGAAGCGCGGATGGCGGCATGCCCTATCAGCCTGGGCGCACCGGGGTGGATGCAGACGATTTCTTCATCTTCTGCCCACAATGCCATCAGGCCCTCCAGGTCGGCGCGGCTCAGCGCGTCGTAAAACGCCGCCTCAACGTCGTCGGCACTTCCATTCAATGGTTTTTTGACTGGCATATTGTTCTGCTTTATTACTAATGGAGCTTACGCAAATATGAGGCATTGCAGGTTCCCACAGCGTCGTTCTCGCGAAAGGGGGCATGGTCGATTCCGGCAAAAAACGGATTCCCCTGTGTCCCTGTAGGGAGGGAGTCTTGCCTTGCAAGGCAAGACCGTTACGCAGGTAAGCAGCATACTGCTTGAAACCCCTGCTGCACCGCTTTCGCGGGAATGACATGGTAAGTCTGCACTGCCTGCCTGAAATAGTTCTGCGTAAGTCCTATATAAAAAAACAACCCGGAATCAGGTGTCAGTGACCCTTGATCACTTCGCCTGCAGCCAGTTTGTATTGGGTGCCGCAATAGGCGCAAGTTGCCGTGCCATGCGACAGGTCGAGATACACGCGCGGATGGGAGGACCACAAAGGCATGGCGGGATTGGGGCAATGTGCCGGCAGGTCTTTGGCTTTCAGTTCTACAACGGCTAAAGGCGCAGTAGTCGCGTGCATGATGTTCTCCAATTTCAATGAGTGCGGATTAAGCGGTATTGCGTGATTTTAACGGATAGCCTCCGTGGAGTCAGCATTGAACTGCTTTCCTAGGTAAAATGGCAAGCTCGTCCCGTCTGTTACAAGGCAAGGGGATGGGCGTATAAAACAAGGATGGGAATGACGGAGACTATAAGCGCGGAGATGGAGAAGGCTGCCTATCGCGAGGCTGCCAAGGCGGGCATGCCGACGCTGTTCGGCGTTGGCGCCTGGGGGCTGGTGGTAGGTGTGGCGATGATCAAGGCCGGTTTGACTGTCCCGCAGGCCCTGGGCATGACTCTTCTGGTTTTTGCCGGTTCGGCACAGCTTGCGTCTTTGCCCCTGATCGCAGCACATGCGCCTGCCTGGGTCATTTTTCTCACTGCCCTGGTGGTCAACCTGCGTTTCGTGATCTTTTCTGCAATCCTGGCGCCGCATTTTTCTTATTTGCCGTGGAAGCAGCGCGCCTGGCTGGGGTATTTGTCCGGCGATATCTCGGTGGGCCTGTTCATGTACCGCTATCCTGAGCCCGGTTTCGACCGGCGCAAGCTGCCCTATCTGAAGGGCCTGATTTTTCCTAACTGGACTGCGTGGCAAGTCGGCTCGGTGATCGGCATCCTGCTGGGCAGCCAGGTTCCGGCCAGTTGGGGCCTGGGCTTTGCCGGGACGCTGGCCATCCTGTGCATCATGTTGCCGCTGGTGATGAACAAGGCCGCGCTGGTCGGCGTGGCCGTGGCCGGTGCGATCGCGCTGGCCAGCGCTCATATGCCCTACAAACTGGGTTTGCTGATAGCGGTGCTGGCCGGCATGGCAGTGGCGATGGCGGTAGAGGAGTGGCTGGAAAAGCGCGCGCATGGCAATAACAGCAACGGCCGAGACGGGCAGGGGCAGATATGAGCGACATTGATGTCTGGCTGGTGATCATCCTGCTGGCGGTGGCTACTTTTATTGCGCGCAGTTCCTTCTGGCTGGCGGGGCATCACATCAACCTGCCAAAACGGGTGCAGGAAGCCTTGCGCTATGCGCCGGCCTGCGCATTGGCCGCGATTATCCTGCCCGACATGGTGCTGACCAATGGCGAAGTGGATGTCGCCATCAGCAATCCGCGCCTGGTTGCCGGCATTGCCGCCTGTGCCTTTTTCCTGGTCAAGCGCAATATGCTGATGACTATTTTCTTTGGCATGGCGGTATACACCTATATCCGCCTGGGTTTATAGCTTAGAGGTTGCTGAGAAATTACCCTGGCGTTGTTGCCCTTGCAGGGCGCACACTGGCTTGCAAGCCAGTGCCGCTCCGCAGGCAGACGGCAATGCCGTCGGAAACACCTGCTACGCCCTCCTAGCCGGTGGAGCAGGGAATTCGGATAGCGAAGCTATGCGCTCGCGGAACGGTATCGCCTTGCAAGGCGAGACGCCCTCCCTATAGGGAGGCAGGGGCTAAAGCACTGTCTTCGTCGGCGACGGCTAGCGGGGACGCCGAGTCCAGACTAATTTCTCAGCAGCCTCTAAAGCGCCCACGCAGCCCGCAGTTTATGATTAGTTGCTTTTGTTGTAATAAATATTGCGGAGCAAGTACGAAAACCATGTAGTCCTGACGGTGGCTTTGGTAAAATACTGGTCTTATCCCTTTTTCACCAACCACCATCTCCATGCAATTCAATCGACTCAGCGACTTAATCGCAGGCAACCTGCTCCAGGGCAAGCGTGTATTTATCCGTGCAGATCTGAACGTTCCGCAAGACGATAGCGGCAATATTACGGAAGATACGCGCATACGCGCATCTGTTCCGGCGATCAGGGCGGCCATGCAAGCCGGCGCTGCGGTGATGGTGACTTCGCATCTGGGACGCCCGACCGAGGGCGAGTTCAAGTCGGAAGACTCGCTGGCGCCGGTCGCCAAACGCCTGTCCGAATTGCTGGGTGTGACGGTTCCATTGAAGCAGAACTGGATTGACGGCGTGGATGTCGCGGCGGGCCAGGTGGTCTTGCTGGAAAACTGCCGGGTCAACAAGGGCGAAAAGAAAAACGACGACGCGCTCGCGCAGAAAATGGCGGCGTTGTGCGATATCTATGTGAATGACGCTTTCGGCACCGCACACCGCGCCGAGGCGACCACGCACGGCATCGCCAAATATGCCAAGGTGGCGTGCGCCGGCCCGCTGCTGTCGGCTGAGCTGGACGCGTTGGGCAAGGCGCTGGGCCAGCCTGCCCGCCCCCTGGTGGCGATCGTCGCCGGTTC
>DATHMC010000118.1:0-8084 GCA_035487495.1 Undibacterium sp. | reverse complement strand
GCCGACATCGCGCGCCTCAATCAGGCAGCAAGAGCTGATACAACTGACGCTGGCCGCTGCCGCGCGCGTCAGCCGGAAATTGCAGCCTGGATAGGGCATTTGGAAAAACAAGACGGAGACAACGACAATGAGTACAGCGTTTCATTTTCATCAGGGCAGCAGCCCCTTGCTGATTTCTATGCCCCACGTGGGCACCGAGATACCGGCGGAGATTGCCGCCGCCATGCATCCCGTTGCCGCAGTGAGGGCGGATACCGACTGGCATCTGCCGCTGTTGTACAACATGGCCAGGGAGCTGGGGGCATCGGTATTATTTGCCAATTATTCGCGCTACGTGATCGACCTGAATCGTCCCATCGACGATACCAATTTATATCCGGGGCAGGATACCACCGGCCTGTTTCCGGTCGATACCTTTGCCAAGCAGCCTTTATATAAGGACGGCATGCAGCCGACCGAGGTACAGATGCAGCAGCGCATCAGGCAATACTGGCAACCCTATCACCAGCAATTGAGCGAGGAGCTGGGGCGTATAAGGCAGCAGCATGGAATTGCCATGTTATGGGATGCCCACTCCATTGCGTCGCAGGTACCGCGCTTCTTCGACGGCAAATTGCCGGACCTGAATTTCGGCACCGCCGACCAGCACTCCTGCGATCCCGGCGTGCAGCAGGCCCTGGTCGAGGTGTTGCGATCGCCGCAAGCCGCGCACTACTCCCACGTCTTCAACGGCCGCTTCAAGGGCGGCTACATTACCCGCCACTACGGCGCGCCGGCGCAGCATGTGCATGCGGTGCAACTGGAAATGAGCCAGTGCGTGTATATGAACGAAGCGGCGCCGTTTGAATATCGGCCCGACCTCGCAGCGCAAGTGCAGCCCTTGTTGCGCCAGCTATTAAGCGCCTGCCTGTCCTGGGCGGACGCCAACAAAAAACACTCGGGATAAGCCGCCGATGACCTCGACCACCAATAGCCTGTTTGCGCAACATGCCTTGCTGCCGCAAGGCTGGACCGCTAATGTCCGGCTCAGCTGGGATTTGCAGGGCAACCTCACCGGCGTGCAGGCGGACGCCACCGCCGAGCCCTATGAAAAGCAGGAGCGCCTGGTGTTGCCGGGTATGGTCAACCTGCACTCGCATTCTTTCCAGCGCGCGCTGGCCGGCATGACCGAGACCGCCGGCGAAGGCCCGGATAGTTTCTGGACCTGGCGTGACCTGATGTACCGCTATGCGCTGAACATCACGCCGGAACAGATGCAGGCAATCGCCGCGCAACTGTATGTGGAATGCCTGCGCCAGGGATATACCTCGGTCTGCGAATTTCACTACCTGCACCGGGCCCAGGATGGCAGCTTCTATGCCGACAAGACGGAGACCGCGCGCCGGGTGATCGCCGCCGCACAGGCGAGCGGCATAGGGATCACGATGCTGCCGGTATTGTATAGCCACGCGGATTTCGGCAATGTGCCATTGCGGCATGACCAGCGCCGCTTCGCGACCGATACCGGGCAGATCTTGCAGATGGTCGCAGCGCTGGAGGATGCGCGCAATGGACAGACCGAAGTCGGCGTGGCCCCGCATTCCCTGAGAGCGGCCAGCATCCAGCAGATACGCGAGCTGGTGGCCGCCTTGCCTGCGCATCGGCCTATCCACATCCACATCGCCGAACAACAGCGCGAAGTCGATGCCTGCCTGGCCAGCACGGGCAAGCGCCCGGTAGAATTGTTGTTCGATACGCAGCAAGTCGATCAGCGTTGGTGCCTGGTGCACGCGACGCACCTTTCCAAAGACGAATTGCAGGCGATCGCCGCCAGCGGCGCAGTGGCCGGCATCTGCACCACGACGGAAGGCAACCTGGGCGATGGATTTTTTGACTTGCCCGACTATATAGCGGCGCAGGGCCGCTTCGGCATAGGCAGCGATAGCCACGTATCGCAAAGCCCGATAGAAGAATTGCGCTGGCTGGAGTACGGCCAAAGATTGCGCGCGCAACAGCGCAATGTCGCGCATAGGGCGGGGCAGCGCCACGTCGGCGATTTCCTGTGGCATGCGGCTCTCGCCGGCGGTGCGCAGGCTGCGGCGCGCGCGGTGGGCAAGCTGGCTGCCGGCGCGCGCGCAGACCTGCTGGTGCTGGATGCGCAGCATCCCAATTTGTATGGAGTGGATGCTTGCGACGTACTGAATACCTGGATATTCACCGGCAATGAAAACCTGGTGCGCGATGTATGGGTAGGAGGGCAGCTCGTGGTGGAAAACGGCAGGCATATGCAGCAGGCCGCGATCGCCAATGCCTATCTCGGCGCAATGGCTGCCTTACGCAAGCTGCCCAATTGATTCGCCACCTGCCCGCTGCCGCCCGTGTCGCTGCACCGTGGAAGAACGGCGGCGGCAGCACGGCGGATGTCCTAGTCCAGCCTGCCGGCGCCGGCCTGGAGGATTTCGGCTGGCGCCTCAGCGTTGCAACGATAGCCGGCAGCGGGCCGTTTTCCGATTTCAAGGGCGTGGACCGCAGTCTCAGTCTGTTGAGCCAGGAACCGTTGCGCCTGCTGGTGGACGAGGTTTGCTTCCAGCTGGACCGGCAAAATCCCACCCTGCGTTTTTCCGGCGAGGCCCGGGTACGCGCAGAGGCAGCCGGTGCCCCGCATACGGTGTTGAATGTGATGAGCCGGCGCGATTGCTTTGCGCATGCGCTAGGCAGGCATACGTTTTCCGGACCGCAGAAAATTGAACTGGATGGCGCCGTGCATATACTGTTTATACAAAGCGGTGAATGCCGGACGCTCGATAGCGGCCTGGCCTTGCTTCAACATGATGCGATCTTCATCCAGGACGAGGCGGCCATCCTGTTGCATGCCGATGCGCCCGCCAGCCTGATTGCCGTCGCGATCAAGCCGGCCTGATTTCTTTCCCTTATTCGAAAACCGGCCTGAAAAAGCTGCGCTCATAGCTGATGAGACACCTGGTGTCATCTGCATATTTGAATGCCGCCTGGCATTCCGCATCTTGCGCAGCCTTGGCCCTGTATTCTTCATACAGCGCCAGGCTGGGGAAACTGAATAGCGCCAGCGCGATATTGCTGACACCCTCCGACGGCATGAAATAGCCGTGATGGGTGCCGCCGAATTTTTCCACCAGCGGTATCCATAATTTGCCGTAGTGCTCAAATTCTTTTTGCTTGTACGGATCGATGACGTAGCGCAGATAACAGGTAATCATGGGTGCCCTTGATGTTGGAAGAGAGTGGCGAAACGCGGCTTGGCCTTCATGCCTATAATAGACGCTTGATATTCTATACAAGATCACGGGACCCCATATGAATACCAGCTTTCGCAGCCTGGACGTCAACGATCTCAGCACCGGTGAAGCCTATCGCATCCTGAACAATATGGTGTCGCCGCGCCCCATCGCTTTTGTCTCCACGCGTTCCGCGCTGGGCGCGCCTAACCTGGCGCCGTTCAGCTATTTCATGGCCGGCGGCGCCAATCCGCCGTCGGTCGTGATCTCCCCGGTGAATACGCATACGGGCAAGCTCAAGGACACCTTGGTGAATATTCGCGCGACCGGGCAATTCACGATCAATTTGCTGAGCTATTCGATGCTGGCCGGCATGAACCAGGCATCCTATCCGTATCCGCACGGCGACAGCGAATGGCCGCATACCGGTTTTACGCCTGTTCCCTGCGTCAAGGTAGGCTGCGACCGCGTGGCCGAGAGCCTGATCGCGATAGAGTGCGTGCTGCACCAGATCGTGCCGCATGGCGACGGCACGGCCTCGGCCAACTATGTGATAGGCGAGGTGGTGTATTTTCACGTTGCCGAAAGCCTGTATGGGGAAGACGGCCACATTGATCCGCGGCGGACCGATTACATTACCCGCATGGGCGGCGACTGGTATTCACGCACTACGCCGGAGACGATGTTTGAGCTCGGGCGACCCGGGAGCGCGGAAAATTTGTGGCGCAACAAGTAAGGCTTTCCTCAGCGATGACTTTGCAGGAAGTCTCTGATTTCCGGCAGCAATGTGTTTGCCGCAAAGAGCGTCGTTGCATGATTGGCGCCGGGTAGTACCAGCAGCTTCTCGGCATCCAGCTCGGTGGCGGCTCTTTGTATCAGTGACAGGCGCTGGTCGCCAGCGCCGGCAAACAGCATCAATGGCGCTTGGATGTCATGGAGTCGTGCCGCATAGCCCATCCTGTCGTTGGCCGCTGCGGCCAGCGCGAGCAAATCATTTTGCAGCAGATACGGGCGGGCTTCCTTGCTGACTGCTTCGCCTATGAAGCTTTCCAGTGCTTCGATGAAGGCAGCGGGATCGCTGCCGTCAATATGGGAAAACGCTGCCAGGCTGTCCGCATACGGATGCGGACAGCCTATGATCAGCGACGCCACCAGTTGCGGGTAATGCACCGCGAGACCGAAAGCCAGCCAGCCGCCCATGGAATAGGCCAGGAAATGGCTGCGGCTTATACCTAGCTCCGCGAGCACCGCCCCGATATCGTCCAGCCGCTTTTTCAGTACGTATGCAGCGGCATCATGAGGCTTGTCGCTGAGTCCGTGGCCGCGCAGGTCGATCAGGATCAAGCGATGCGACCTCTTTAATCCTGCCACATAGCCCGCCATGTGCCATAGCTTGCTGGCGGAGCTGAAGCCGTGCAGCAAGACCAGCGGCTCCCCGTCGCCATGGACTTCGTAGTAAATCCTGATTCCGTTATTGGTCGCGTAAGGCATATTTCAGTTTTTTAGATGGATGGATTCGGGCAGATCAGGTTTCGCATGGAAGCAGTAAAAAGCTTAAAATATAAAATCCATAGAAAGTGGCGATTTATGCTTACTCCGAACCAGATTTCTGAATTCCAGCAGCAAGGTTACCTCATCTTGCGCAACCTCGCCGACCCGGCATTTTGCGAGCGGGTGATTGCGTTTGCGCAGCAGCAGCTGGCCGACCAGGTGGCGCCGATAGAGTTTGAAGCCGACCTGAATTACCCCGGTGCGCCGGCATCCCGCGCGGAGGAAGGCGGGCACACCGCGCGGCGCCTGTTGCGCGCCTATGGGCGAGGGGAGTTGCCGGAAAAATGGGCTACCGGAGAGGCGATAACTCCGGCGCTGAAGCAACTATTGGGACCGCAGGCGCGGATGTCGCAAGCGCATCACAATTGCATCATGACCAAGCAGCCGCAATATTCCAGCGTCACCGGCTGGCACAGGGACAGCCGCTACTGGAGTTTCCAGCGCGCCGAACTGGTGACGGTGTGGCTGGCGCTGCGCGACGAGACGGTGGAGAACGGCTGCCTGCTGGTGATACCGGGCTCGCACAAGGCGACGGTGCAGGCACGGCAGCTGGACGAGGCGCAATTCCTGCGGCCGGACCTGGCCGAAAACCAGGCGCTGATACGGCAGGCGGTCAGCGTGCCATTGGGGCAGGGCGATGTGCTGTTTTTCAGCAGTAACCTGTTTCATGCGGCGGGGCGGAATCAGACTACGCAGACCAAGTATTCTATGGTGTTTACTTATCGTGCGCTGGATAATCCGCCGGTGGCGGGGTCGCGGTCGGATAGCTTGCCGGAGGTGGGCTTGTAGCTGTTGTTGCTAACGCTAGATAATTCGGTTGCTCTTCGTGGAGATAGGCCGGGGGTGGCCCGGCGGCCACTCACTTTCTTTGCTTCGCCAAAGAAAAGTAAGCAAAGAAAGGCGACCGCAGACTTGCCCTGCGGGTGATGGAGCTACGCTCCATCACATTTTGTGAGGTACAAAAAATGGGAAATGAACGAAACTCGCCTACGGCTCAGACAACGTTCATTTCTGATCCATTTTCTGTACCTCACAAAATGCTGCGTCCCAAGCGGATGAATGTCAAAAACAACAGCAATCAGTTCAGCGCTTATCAAGCATCAAATATCTGCGGGTCTACGTGACGATATACCTAGACAGCGCGAAGATAAATCGTAAATACCCTCTTAAAGCTCCAGCGCAATCAATTCCTGCACGGTCTGCCTTCGGCGTATCAGTTTGATGTCGTCGCCGTCCACCAGCACCTCCGGGATCAATGGGCGGGAATTGTAGTTCGACGACATGCTGGCGCCGTAGGCGCCGGTGTCGTGGAAGACAAACAGGTCGCCGATGTTGCAGGCCGGCAGGTCCTGCGTGGTGACCACGCCGCCGTCTTCCTGCGTAAATACGTCGCCCGATTCGCACAGCGGTCCCGCCACCACGGTGGCGCGCAGCGTTGTGGCGCGCGCCTCGCCGTTGGGCGCGTGGGCGGTGATGCGGTGGAAGCTGCCGTACATCGCCGGGCGTGCCAGGTCGTTGAAGCCGGCGTCGACCAGCGCAAAGAAGTTGTTGCCTACCTGTTTCTGCGCGCGCAGTTCGGAGACCAGCACGCCGGATTGGGCGACCAGGAAGCGGCCCGGCTCTATCTCCATCTTGATCGCATGCCCCAGATACGCTTCGATTTCCTTCCTGGCCTTGTCCCAGATCTCAAAGTAGTGTTCGGTATCCACCTCGGCTTCGCCGTCGCGGTAGGGGATGGACAAGCCGCCGCCTATCGAGATCGCCGCCAGATCGCGGCCGCAGGCTTTCACCTGTTGTATCATCGCTTCGCACACGCTTTGCAGATGGTCGTAGTCGACGCCGGAGCCGATGTGCATGTGCAGGCCGATCAGTTTCAGCTGGTATTGCTCTATGATCTGCATGCATTGCTGCAGCTGTTCAAACCAGATGCCGTGCTTGCTCTGCTCGCCGCCGGTATTGGTCTTGCGGCTATGCCCATGGCCGAAGCCGGGATTGATGCGCAGCCATACCGGATGGCCGGCATGGGCCTGGCCCAGTTGTTCCAGCATCTGCGGCGAACCGCAGTTGACCGGGATATTCAATTCCACCACACGCTTCAGCGCATGCCTGTCCAGCAGATCGGCGGTGAACACAATCGGCGCACGATGGATGTCGCCAGGCTGGAAGCCGGCCACCAGCGCGCGTTCCACTTCGCCCAGCGATACGGAATCCACCAGCACGCCTTCTTCCTTCATCAGCTTCAGCAAATGGATATTCGACGACGCCTTTTGCGCAAAGCGGATCACGTCAAAGCGGCGCAGGCGGGCGATTTGCCGGCGTATCACTGCGGCATCGTAGATCCAGCACGGGGTTTGGTATTGCGCGGCGATTTGGCTGATTTGTGCGGTAGTTGTCATGGCGCTCGATTAATTTGTATATGGGTGAAATCTGCTTATAATGTACCAAGCAATAAGGGCAAATTGAATAGATATCCATAAGCAAAATACCCATTCACCCAGGATTTGAATTGAAATTGGTTTGATTATCTTATGAATCAAAAAATAGACAACTTTGACCAGAAAATCCTGCAATTACTGCAACAGGATGCCCGCATGTCGCACGCAGAAATCGGCCGCCAGGTGCACCTGAGCCAGCCCGCGGTGTCGGAGCGCATCAAGCGCCTGGAAAGCTCGCAGGTGATACGAGCGTATCGGGCCGACATCAATCCCAAGGCGCTCGGCTACCAGATTACTGCGATGATACGCCTGTCCACCCAGCAGGGGCGGCCCTATGCGCAGTTCGTGGCGGATTGCCCGGAGATCATCGACTGCTATACCGTCACCGGCGAAGACGGCGCCGTGATGCGAGTATTGGCCACCGACGTCGAGCATTTGCAGCGCATCATCAACGAGCTGAACAGCTTCGGCTCCACCTCTACCGCGATCGTGCTGACGACCCATGTTGCCGGAAAGGCCATTACCGCGCCCGCCAATCCGGCTTGATGCAACTCTCCGGATTTAAATAGGTCGTATAATGCGCTTACCTAATCGCCTGACCCATTTGCAGTACCTATTGGAAACTCCATGTTAGCGCCATCCTCCCCAGTCAAATTCAAGATTTTTTCGGTGATCGCCGCTGCCGCGCTGATTGCGCTGGCCTTCGCTTTCTTTTCCTTGTCCAATAAGCAGCAAGCGCCCGAGGTCACCTTTGTGAACCTGAAAGGCGAAAAGATCACGACCGAGAGCCTGCGCGGCAAGGTGGTGATGGTGAATTTCTGGGCCACGTCCTGCGAGACCTGCGTCGCGGAAATGCCGCATATGG
>DATHMC010000117.1:0-15251 GCA_035487495.1 Undibacterium sp. | reverse complement strand
AGCAGCGCGCGCATCTCGCGGCCGGCGATCCGTTGCGCCCTGCCGATGCCGCGCTCCACCAGTCTTCGCGCCGGCCCCGCCTCCAGCGTTAATGCAGCATGGTAGGGATGCTTGACCCACTCTTCATCCACCAGCTCCAGGCGGCGCCGGTCGACTATCATCACATCGCCGTCGCAGATGCCGACAACGACCAGTACGGCCCACCCCGAGTGCGCTTTTATCCCAAATGCCACCTTCATACTGCGCGCGTCACGCCGGCCTGTCGGCTCAGAGATCAAGCAGCATCTCAAATCCTCCATAGATCATCCGCTTCCCATCAAACGGCATCAAGGCAGGATTCATCATGTCGGCCATGCGCGGGTCCTTCATCGCCTTGTCGTTGACCTGGTCGCGGTGGGCGCGCGACTCATACACTATCCACGAGAAAATGACGGTTTCATCGTCTTCCAGATTAACGCTTTGCGGGAACGAAGTCAGCTTGCCGGGCTTCACGTCATCGGCAATGCACTCGCGAAATTCCAACGCGCCGTGCTCGCGCCAGATCGCGCCGCATTTGATCGACATCTCGCGGTAAGCCTCCAGGTTCTTTTTGGGAAGCGGCAAAACGAAACCATCTACGTAGGCCATGATATTCTCCTTGGGGAAATGATGCCGCTGGACACGCGGCGCACGCACAGATATTGACCAAGTCCAGATTAGTCACGGGCAGCCGCGAAGACAAGGCGTTTCTCCGCCAAGCCCAGGGAAGGGTCATCTGCCGTGAAACGTTTATTCCAATCAATAGCGCACAGCCTAATGGAATAGGCCCCTCCCACAGCGGCATCAAAGCGATGCAGCGCAGTTTCGCAACTCCACTGACCTCCCTGCCACTGCAAAATAATTGCTTCAGACACAATTAAAATTGCTGAATTAACATTATAATCACCAGCAATCTCATCCGATTTTTAAATAGTCCGCAGATGGTATCCAAAGATATCTTCATGCTGTCCTTCCGCATTCTTAGCGCACTCGCACAGAAAGGTCTGCCTTATGGGAATACTATCGCGCTTGTTTGGCAAGCCCGAACAAACAGGTCGACGGCAAACGATTACCAGCCAGCAGGACGTTCAAGCCGGGGGAAAAGCCAATCCCTATGTAATCGAGCGCCCGGCGAGAATCGGCGAACTCAGGCAAGCATGTGCGGAACAGCTTGGAGAAGCGCGCAGTCAAGGGATCGAAATTCCTGAACTCAATGCGGAACAACTCGATCAAATGATTGCGGAAGAAATCAAGATGGCATTTCTGCGGGATTGCTTCGGCACGTCCGGCAAGGAATGGGAGTGTGGAGAAAGAGCTTACTTACCGCAATCGATACAAACCCAGCTTATCCATTTCAAAGACGGAAGGCCATCCGTCATTTTTTATACCGACTTTTCGCAGTTTGGCGGATTTACTTCGGAAAAGGAAACCAAAACCCGGCCCGAGCCCATTTTAATAGACTCCGATACCGCGGACATCCAATGGACATTGTGCCGAGGCCGGCAGCGTCTTGTCGGAGACGGTTCCTTGTTGAGTACGCTATTTATGGTGGCCCATCAAAAAGGCTGGCACGCACCCGATCTGTTTTCCATGCGCAGCGGTAAAACCCTATGCATCCTGAGGCCGATGATCGATGTTTACAAAGAAGATGCGCTGGAACTGGCGCGGATACTTAAAAGCATAATAGGAACGACGGCATCAGTTGAAGACCGGAGATCAGCAGCCATAATGCAGGAATATATCGACTTTTTCGCCGGCGGCGGATTCCATATCGAAAAAGCATAAAGTGTATTACTCAGACTTCATCTGACGTTGGCTGTCAGATAAGTTATAGTTTTAGAGGGCCGCCATCGACCAAGTGCGGCCGTCCAGCCTGTCTTTTTAAGTGACCAATGAATTGATACCTCTTCACATTAGCGGAACCGAAGGTTATGCTGAGCAAGCTGACGACCTTATAGGTCGTTGGCAGAAATTATCATTTAAAGACCGCCACGGAGTGGTTGCCGACCTGCTCCCTACCAAACCCAGTCGCTTGTTGGACATCGGCTCCGGTATCGGGACCGATGCAGCCGCGTTCGCTGCTATGGGACATCAAGTCGTGGCAGTTGAGCCCACTGAAGAACTACGTATCCCTGGAATTTCTCTGTACGGCTCCGCCGGAATCGAGTGGCTGGACGACAGTCTTCCGGAACTCAGCAAGGTGGTTGAGAGATACGAATTATTTGACCTCATTATGATTACTGCAGTTTGGATGCATCTAAACGAACCGGAACGAGACCGCGCAATGCCAAGGATAGCATCCTTGCTTGGCAAATCTGGAATGCTGATTATGTCTCTCCGGCATGGTCCAACCCCCTATGGCCGCCGCATGTTTGACGTGTCTGCCGAAGAAACAATCCAACTAGCCTCCAGACATGGTCTGTCTCCGGTTTTAAATCTACGTACAAAGTCGCTTCAAGAAGAAAACATCCGAAACAACGTGAGCTGGACCCGTCTGGCATTTAGGCCGGCCGATGTAAAATTGTGACTTTTCAGAGCGAAAAGCTGGCCGTCAGCGAGCGGTGAATACTGGCCTCTAAACCGCCTAGCTAGACGCCGTAAAGATTTTCAAAGAAAAGAAGTCGGCACCTCAGTATTGTTTTTCATTCGATTCTGCAAAACGAAAATTGAATCCCATTAAGTATCAAATACTCTAACGGAAGCATTTTTTCACGGTATAGCATGGATAAGCAGGCATTCTTCTGGAAAGTTATGGCTGGCGAATTGCCTCCCCCCAAAGCTGCAGAAACCCTTGGCATCGTCTTCACACACATTGATGCAGACGCGGGTGTCGTTGAGGCCGAGTTCCAGGGCAGGCCGGAATTCACGAATCCGGTAGGCAACATCCAAGGAGGCTTTTTGGCAGCCATGCTCGATGATACGATGGGTCCTGCTTAGCGGCCACATTGAAACAGGATGAGTTCGCACCAACGCTGAATCTCAATATATCGTTTCATCGACCGGCGGGTGTCGGTCAGCTGATTGGGAAGGGTCGTGTCGTAAAAAGAGGAAAAGACATCTGCTTTCTCGCCGGCGAACTATATCAAGAGGGGGCGCTCGTGGCTTCGGCTACAGCTACTGCAATCATTCGCGTAATGCTGAAGTAGTTACTAGTGCTTGACGCTAGTCTGCCAGGAACGGACGTTCGGTAGAACTGCCGGATTGAGAAAATTACTGCATTTTCCAGCCAAAAGTAGAGTAGGAGTTGCATGCAAAAAATCCGTATAGCTACTTTTCAACGCCGACCGTCTTTCGATGATATCTATGGGACAGTTAGTCGCTTGAAAGAGGACCTAGCTTGGTGTGAAAATCAAAGGGTCGAACTAGCCATATTCCCTGAGTGTTATTTGCAGGGATACACGACTGAGCGTCAAACGATTGCTCAAAGAGCTATAACTGTTGAGGGCGCGCCGTTCAGGAACGTCTTGGCGAGATTGTCCCCATTCTCTACCGACGTGATTTTAGGTTTTATCGAGCAGCGCACTGATGGCTTTTACAACTCCGCTGCGGTGATACGCAGTGGTACAGTCGAAGGAATTTACGCAAAGACTCATCCCAATGAGAAGGATTTTTTGCCAGGCCATGAGGCTCCTGTGTTTCAGAAGTCAGATTTTCTGTTCGGCATTAATATCTGCTTCGATGCGAATTTCCCCGACTGCGCAAAAGTCCTCAGTGAAAAAGGTGCCCGGCTTATCTGCTATCCCCTTAATAATATGCTTGCCGCAGCTACCGCTGAGCAATGGCGACATAAAAGTTTGGAGAATCTTCGCTCGCGAGCATTGGAGACGGGTTGCTGGGTCGCCTCTTCAGATGTCGTTGGAGTACTTGGAGAGAAAGTTAGTCACGGATGTACTTGCATCGTGAACCCTCAAGGGGTGATAGTCGCTCGTGTCGCTGAAGGGAATGAGGGGGCAGTCGTCTTCGATATTGGATGAACAATGTCAACGCAGAGCCTTTCAGATGGCAATGGCAGCGTTGGGGAGTGGCGCAAATCGGCCACAAGCCGCCGGTCGTCGGCGACCCAGTTGGTGGTGCAACGAAATTTTATATAGGAAAGTATCTTGCAGATATCACTCGAATCCGTTGAGCAAGACGCTGCCAGCAATCCACTTTCGCTTGTTGCACGCCGGTGCAATGTTGAAACGAAGCCGGTGCTCGGCCCCTGCTTAATGGGAATCCTGTTGGGACTTTTGGGTACGTTAGTGGCCGTGCTTTTTATCGGCACAATGCAAATGACACTACCGAGGGAGCAATGGGGCAACTCGGCAGCTGCTGGTGTGTCGGGACTAAGTCAAAGTGCTCTCTTCTTTTTTGCGGTTATCTTAATACCGATATTCGAGACTTTCGTCGGCCAAGTTATTCCGATTGAGATCGCACGGCGATTGCGCGCTAATTGGGCCGTCAGTATCTTGATCAGTGCAATTGTTTTCGGTTGTGGTCATTACTTGAATGGAGGGTTGGTACATGGGATTTCAGCCTTTCTCGGCGGTGCAGTTTTTGCATCTGGATATGTCACAGTCCGTTGGGTCGGTTTCTGGTCCGGGTTCCTCACCGCCTACACTGCGCATGCGGTACAGAATGCAATGCTTCTGTTCGTTATTGCGCGTCTGGTTCCTAGTTGGGCGTAGTCTGGCCAACAACGGCCATTCAATTTTTGGCTTACACAAGATAAAGTGACAGCAAATGATTAATCGCGACGAAATGCTCCAGTTACTCTGTAAAACTTGCCCAGGATTCAGGGACAAAGTCGTGGAGCACGCGGATTTGTGGATTACCGATGACGGAGAATTTTTGCTCCACCCGTGGATGAACCAACTTTGCAATTTGGTTGAAGGCCGACTGTCCGAAGGGGATTATAGTAATACTGACGAACTCTTCTCGCTCGTGGAGCAACTTTTGAAGGATGGAGATGAAGACGTTAAGGCCGCTGTGGCTACAGGCTTTCTGGAAGGCTTGCAGCATCAATCTCGCCTTGATTCGAAGTATTGGATTCCTATCTTAGGCCCGCTGGCAGATTCGCGTTGCAACGCGATGAACCGCTTCTACGGCATCGAAGAGGTCAAAACAAATTGACTATTTGCAGAGTGAAGCGGTGAGGTAGAAGCCGGCCAGCAGCAGACGACTGCTGCTCTACAACGAATTGGCGGCACATTTTGGCGCGAAGCCGCTGAGGGATGCGGGGCGAATTTATATTTGGTGATGCAATACAGTGTGAAAAAAAATGAGAGAAATTCTGAGGAAAAAAATGATTGCGGTTTGCGATGAAAAAATAACCAAAAAAGGACCGAATGTCGGCCTTTCTTTTTACGCGTTTTTTTCTAACAAGAACGAAAATCCTGAATTACTTATGGAGGCCGCCGAATGGTGGATTCGTAAGCACAAGTTAGACCATTTCGAAAAGGCAATGAAGATTAAGAAAATGGTTGAACTGATTGCCGGCACTTAAGCTGTTTGTATTTTTTAGAGAAGTTCAATTTTTCCGATAGACCGGGTTCGGCCAAAAACGGAAGTTCCTGACATTATTTGAGTCTTAGTCGGTATAAAGTAAAGGGATGCGCATGATTAGTAAGGAAAACGCCCCTGTGGCTTGGGCAGCGCTTATGTATGAACTTGAAAACGCGCATGAACACTTGGCTGCACTGATATCGAAATTGGACAGTGAAGCCTATTATGATGAGGTGAATCTGCGCATTGACCTCGGGCATGTGTTTTCGCATTTGAATAGGGCTTGGCATCGCCGAGATAAAATTGAAAATCTAACGGAAGAACAATGGCTACGCGCAGGGCAGTTTCCAACTGACTTAGACCCGACGTAGGTTAGTTCAGGACATGATGGCTGAGTTCGGCCAAAAGCAGCCGTTAGATGCAATAAACAGACGAGCCAAATGAATCCGCAATGAACGTGAATCCTATACAGCTACCAGAAATTGGAGCACTTCGTCGTCGGTGCATAGCGCTAGCCATGCTCGACGCCATAATTTGTCCCGAGTGGGAATATCGGTACTTCAGTTTTAATGCTCACTGGTCCGCTGGGGAGGAAATGGCATCTATGCGAAACGGCCAAGGAGACGAGTGGTTCCTCTTGTTTGGCGAAGCTGGGGCCGCGTTAAAGGGGTTCGCGCATGAATCACCTGTACCTAGCGCTGACTTTGCGAAGGAAGTGCAGAATTCGGTACCAGGAGAATTTGGTTCCTTTCTTCAAGAGCCAGCATTCTCGATGGAGTCCGCAACCTTTTGCTATTGGCGACGCGCTCAGGATAATCTCTGGTCTCTCGTAAGTCTTAAAACTGCAGAGCATTCGAATGCAGACGATGGAAGCACCGATTTGTTAAGCCTCCTCGTGGCCTCTTCAAGTGCATATGAGGATTTTTCCAACGACTATTTTGAACGAAAAATTTCGCGCGAAGTCATCAATGCAATCTATGAACATGCACCGCTTACCGCAATGATAGTTGCCTATCTAAATCCAGAGATTGAAATGAAGGTCGTAGCAGAGATGGCAAAAGAAATTGGTTACCCATGTGAAGATTCTCCCGAGACTGGTGGTTAGCGGCCAAAAGCAAACGCCGACGAGGACGCACTTAATAAAAGCGACAGTATTAAAGAGGAAACTGATGAGTGAAGATGAACTATATATCGTGGACCAAATAAAGACTTGGGTGTGGTCTGGTTTCTATGATAATCAAGAAACTAACGAGTTTCTTGATGACTTATTGGAGGGCGATGTCGATGAAGCAATGCTACGTGTCCTCATTGAAGATGAATTCGAAAAGAAGAAAACGCAGGAAAGAGACTGGCCTTTGAACACCGACTGCGACAAGCTTGATGAGGTATTCAGGGACTTGAACGACTCAATGATAATCGCGATACAGAACGCAGGCTATACGACCGACGACGGCCTCGACGAGGTAGGTGAGATTCATGCTACTCAGCCGCACGGCACTTACCGGGGGTACTGCTTTTATCACGGGCAGGACTTGGCGCGAGCGGTTGCCGGTGAGGGATTAATGTTTGCCTACGGTGACATGAAGGATAGTGACGAAGGAAAAGCGGCGATTGCTTTAGCGATTATAGGTGCTCTGGAGCGGCAGGGCTTTGCAGTCGAATGGAACGGTAGCATCCAGACGAAGATTAAAGTGCCTAAAATTCAATGGCAACGGAGACTAATGGACCAGCGGGCTTAACCCTCAACATGTGGAGTCGGCGCCTCACGGCCAGGAGTGGACCTTCGAGCACGCGTCCAAGTTCGATATTGCAAAGACAATTTTAGTGTGTCAGGATGCTGCATCCTTTTTTGTGATGGCTATGGGAACGGGGATGTGCGTTGTAATGCAAAACAGAAAATTCTAATTAGCAAACGAAGCTGCTGCGGACTGCAGAACCGGTTAGCTGCTCCCCAAACCGCATAGTGCAATAAGCGTATGCAGCTCCCTATAGCAATAACTTGAGTGTCCGCTTTGTAGAATGGCGACCGTCCGCAACGGGGTGCGGAAGCTGCCTCTCATCAGACGCTCACTGTCAGGCCAAGTCGTGTTTACTACATGTAAAGGTTTGACGCGGAAAAACGCTTTACCTACTCCAGCGGTCTTAAATCCCCCAGCATGGTTGGAATCAGTTCCGACACAGTAGGATGGATATGCATGGCATGCGTGATCGCCGTGTAAGGCGCGCCGGCGTACATCACGTCCAGTATGCTGTGGATCGCTTCATCGCCCTCTATGCCCAGCAGCGTGGCACCGAGTATCTTCTTGCTGGCGGCATCGACCAGAACGCTCATGAAGCCCTGCGTCTCGCCGCGCTCCCTGGCCCGCCCTACCCGCGTCATCAGCATCTTGGCCTTTAATATCTTGCGGCCGCTGGCACGGGCCTCGTGTTCGCTCATGCCTATGCGGCCCAGCGGCGGATCGATGAACAGCGCGTAGGCGGGGATGCGGTCGGTGAGCTTGCGCTCTTCCTGATTGAACAGATTGGCCGCGACAATTTCATGGTCGTTATACGAGGTATGCGTGAATGCGCCGCGGCCGTTGGCGTCGCCCAGCGCCCAGATGCCGGTAACATTGGTATGCAGCGTATCGTCCACGATAATATAGCCGCGCGCGTCGGTGGCGATGCCGGCCTTGTCCAGTCCCAGGTCTTGCGTATTGGGCACGCGCCCCACCGCTAGCAGCAGGTGCGAGCCGGCGACTTCCTGCCGCGCGCCTTCTTCGCCATAGCTCAGCTGGATGTCCTTGCCGCTCTTGCGCAGCTGCAGGTTCTTCGCATTGCACCTGACGGCGATGCCTTCTTTTTCCAGTATGCCCTGCACCGCCGCGGAGACTTCTGCATCTTCGCGGCTGACCAGCCTGGGGCCGTTTTCAAACACCGTGACCTGGCTGCCGAAGCGGCGGTACATCTGCGCAAATTCCAGGCCTATGTAGCTGCCGCCTATGATCAGCAGGTGCGGCGGCAAAAAATCCACCTCCATCATGCTGGAATTGGTCAGGTAGTCCACCTGGTTCAGGCCGGGTATGTCCGGCACGATTGCCCTGCCGCCGACGTTGATAAATATTTCCGATGCATGCATCTGCATGCGGCCGTTGTCCACACTCAGCGAATACGGGCCGATAAAACGGGCGTGGCCCTCGATCACGGTCAGGTTGGGGGTGCCTTTGAGCCAGTTGACGATGCCCTGGTTGGATTCCCTGACCACCGCATCCTTGCGTGCCTTGACCATTTTCATGTCCACGTGCACGCTGCCGTCTATCAGCACGCCGTAGTCGGCCGCATGGCGCGCCACGTGGGCGGCGCGCGCGCTGGCGATCAGGGTCTTGGTCGGTATGCAGCCGACATTGACGCAGGTGCCGCCGAACAGCTTTCTCTCTATGATCGCGGTTTTGCGGCCGGACTTGGCCAGCTTCACCGCCAGCGAAGGCCCGGCTTGCCCGGTGCCTATCACTATCGCGTCGTATCTTGTGTCCATCTGCCCTCCGAAGTGGTCCATCCAGACTGCCAGACTGCTGCTACCCTACGCCGAATATTTCTTACTTCAGGCTCTGCAAACCCGCCAGCAATGCCTGGTGAAAGCCCGCCGGGTCTTCCATCTGCGGCGCATGGCCGAGACCGTGGAACTCCACCAGCGTGGCATTCGGGATCATGTTGGCGACCTGCCTGCCGAGCACATTATAGCGGCCTATCTTTTCCTTGACTCCCGGCGGCGCGATGTCGCTGCCTATCGCGGTGGTATCGGCATCGCCTATCAGCAATAGCACGGGCATCTTCAGCAGCGGGAATTCATACACCACCGGCTGCGTAAAGATCATGTCATAGATCAGGGCAGAATTCCAGGCCACCAGCTTGTGGCCCGGCCCCTGGTTCAGGCCGACCAGCATGTCTACCCAGCGTTCATATTCCGGTTTCCAGCGACCTACATAGTAGGTGCTGAGCTCGTATTTGCGCACGCCGTCTGCGGACAGCTTCAGCTCGCGCTCATACCACTGATCGACGCTGCGATGGGGTACACCCAGCGCTTTCCAGTCTTCCAGGCCGATCGGGTTGACCATCGCCAATTGCTCCACCTGTTCCGGATACATCAGCGCGTAGCGCGCCGCCAGCATGCCGCCGGTGGAGTGACCCAGCACCGTTGCCCGCTGCACGCCCAGTTGCGCCAGCAAGCCTTGGGTATTCATCGCTAGTTGCTGGAAGCTGTATTGGTAGCTGGCTGGCTTGCTGGAGGCGCAAAAGCCGACCTGGTCCGGCGCCACCACGCGGTAGCCGGCGGCGCTGAGCTGCCGGATGCTGTCTTCCCAGGTCGCGCCGCAAAAATTCTTGCCGTGCATCAGCACCACGGTGCGGCCATTCGGCGTGCCTGTGGCGGCCACATCCATATAGCCCATTTTCAAATGCTGGCCCTGGCTGTCGAAGGCATAGCTTTTCAGCGGATACGGATAGGCGAACCCTTGCAACTCGATGCCATAGGACGAGCCGGATCGCGGGGCCGTTTGCGCGATCGCGCCGGACAGCGAACTCGCCAGCAGCAGGCTTGACAGTAAACAGCGGATGAAACGGGGCATGGCGGTTCCCTGGGTGGAAGCAACATATATCAGGATGCAACAGGACGATAAAGCATCGCCACATGGTCCATCGCCTTGTATCTCAAAGCTGCACTCTAGCACCGAGTCCCCATTCGTGCCGGAAGGCTGTATTTGCTTTGACGTGCGGAGAATGGGCACTTCGCCATCCGTCGGCTCAAGAAATAATGCCTGCGCCGGCAGTAATGCCGTTCAGTTAAGCATCAATTCTCTAGTTTGTCGTCCCCCTGTGGCTTTCATCGAACGACGCTAGGTTCCCGCCTGCGCGGTGAAGCAGGGATTTCAAGGCGCCCGGCGTAGGGCAGCATGCTGCTCCCTTGCAGGGCGCACACTGGCTTGCAAGCCTGCCGTTCCGCAGGCAGACGGCATGCCGTCTGAATCCCCTGCTGCACCCTGCGTAACGGCGTTCCCTTGCAAGGGAACGTTCGCTCCCTACAGGGACACAGGGGAACGACAGTTCAAGGGGATTTGGTTTTTAACTGAACAGCATTGCTGCGCCGGCAGTTGTTGTCCTTAGCCGCGAACAAAAGTCGATTTGGTATAGGCCAGCTCAAACCCGGCCCGCAAGGCATTGCGCGCGCTGGTATTGCCGGGACGCGCGGTAATGCTGGCCAGGCTGAATCCCGCCTGCCGGGCATCCGCCAGCCGCGCGTGCAATAGCGCCTGCTGGATACCGCGGCCGCGATATTCCGGCAGCGTGCTGGCGATATACAGGTGGGCTACTGCCTCCCCTTCGGGATCGATCAGCCCCAGCCCGGCGGAGCCGGCGATCTTGCCGTCCACACGGGCGACATACAGGCGGGTATCGTCGCGTGCCATCGCTATCCTCGCCAGCGCCTCCAGCAAGGCCAATGGCCGGGTATTCGCCTGCAGCAGGAAACCGGCAATGCAGGCAGTGAAAAAGCTGTCGGCGTCGGCCGCGGTGATGGTCTGTATGTCTACGCCGGATACCGCGGGCGACGCCGGCGCGGAATCGCCCAGCAACTTGACATAGGTGTTGCTGAAGGCATTGACGGTATAGCCGCGCGCCGCGAGCAATTGCAGCGCGCCCGTGTCCACATAGGGGCAGATGTCCACCTCGGTCGCCAGGCCCATTGCGGCATATTGCCCCTCCAGCGCCGCCAGCTCGTCTTCCGCGGCAGATGTGGCCAGGCCAAAGCCGGTCACATGGTTCAGCTTGCGGCCGAATGCGCCGGCCGTCAGCGCCGCCACGCCGCCGGCGATATGGATGACACGCGCACTCTGCCCCGGCCGCAGTTGCGCATAGGTTTCCACCTGGCGCGCCAGGTGCCGCGCTTCGGCGCGTTCCAGCCGATAGGCCAGTTCAGGTGTGACGGAGATGGTAGGCATGCTTGACTTTATGCTAAGTAGGTTCACAGGCGGCGTACGACGATGCAGGATTCTAACATCGCCGCCTGTAGGCCAGCCGCCCTGCCGCATAATGGGCCGATTCTCGGCCAATTCTGGGCCGATTCAACCGCGCAGGACATTGTCGGCGCATGCCAACTCCGCTACACTCACCGGCATGCTTGCCCAACTATCCGATGAAACCCTGATGTCGCTGTACTGCGAAGGCGACGTGCTGGCCTTTAAAGAATTGTACCGACGCCATAGCCAGGGCTTGTATCGCTTCCTGGCCTGGCGCTCGCCGCGCCGCGAATGGGTGGATGAAATCGCGCAGGATAGCTGGACCGGGCTGCACCATGCGCGCGAGCGCTACCGGGCTGAGGCCGGTTTTCGGACCTACCTGTACCAGATCGCGCGCAACCGCCTGATTGACCTGTTACGCCAGCAGCAGGTATTGCTGGCCAGCGAGCTGGGGCATACCGCAGACGGCGGCGATGCCTTTGAGCGCCTGGCCGACCGCAGCGCCGAAGGCCCGCCGCCGGATGCGCTGCTGGAAAGCAAGCAGCAGATTGCCGGGCTGCACGCAGCGGTACAGGCTTTGCCGATTGAACAGAAAGAGGCACTGGTGCTGCAGCAGTTCAGCGGCATGAGCCTGGAAGAAATCGCACAGCTTACCGGCGTGTCGGTAGAAACGACGAAGAGCCGTTTGCGCTACGCGATGCGCAAATTGCGGCAATTGATGGCGCCGGCGGTAGCGCAGGAGGAGCGGGCATGAGCAGCAAAGAACAACATCACGATCATCACGGCGACGAGGCGGAATTCCAGGAATTCCTGCTGGGACGGGGTGGCCTGGCAAGCAATTTGCAGGCGTTGCCGCAAGCGGCGCCATCGGCCGAATTGGACCTGGCGATCCTGTCCAAGGTGGAAGCGGCGCTGAAAGCAGGCAAGCCGGCGCCGATGCTGGCCGCCAACGACCCGCGCATCCCCGAGCACAAACAGGCGATTGACGGAGCGGGCGAAGCGGTGAAGCGCAATCCTCCTTTCCAGCGTCAATGGAGAGCGCCCCTGGCGACGGCGGCCAGCGTAGCGATTGTCGGCTTCCTCGGCCTGCAATGGCGCCATCAGCTGAAACAGGATGCGTCGGTATTGCCGTCGGTCGTACTCTACGAGGTGCCGCAGCAACAACAGGTGTCCGCAGCACTGGCGCAGAAGGCACCTCCGCCCCCGGCTGCGGCTGCGCCCGCCGCGCTTGCCGTGCCGCAGGTTGCGGCTACGGCGCCGCCTGTCGTTGCCGGGAATGCCGCGGCTCCAGCGCCGCGGCTTGCAGCAGCAAAATCAAAAATCGCGGCCCCGCCGACAGAAGCCGCCGTCGCTGCGGCAGATACTGAACGCGCAGGGGCCGGCCCGATGGCGGATGGCGGCGCAGATTCAACCGCATATTCCGATCCGGTTTCTGTACCCGCTGCGCTTTCCCAGACCACCAGGGTGGAAATCGCGGGTAGCCGGATTGCCTCCAGCCCTCCCATGCTGGCATCGCTGGCCCCTTCTTCTGTGCACCCAGCCCCTATGCCGATCGCGGCCCCCTATGCCCCGATAGCCGCCGCGCCTGCAGCGATGGCTGCGACGCAGGAATTTGCGCGGCGCGCCCCTCTTGCCGACGCCAGGGCCCTAGCCCCGCGCCAGCAAGACGCGCCAACGGCATCCGGCAACACGCAGATCAAGGAAGCCAACGACTGGCTGGCATTGATAGAGGAATTATTAAAGGCTGAACTGCGCAAAGATGCCCTGGACGAATGGAAAAAATTCCGCAAGGCCTATCCGGATTATCCGGTGCCGGATAAAGTCGCACAGCAGCTCAAGGCCCTGCAACAATAAACAAGCCGTTCCGGCATGGCAGGAACGGCTTGCCATCCACCGGCGGTACCGGTGGGCCGCCGCCGCGCATGGCGGCTATTTCCCTTTGGGCTTCACCTCGAATTCGCCGACGAACACGGTCTCTCCCCTCTCCTTCAGGCGCAATGTAATCATCTGCTCCCTGGCGTCCGCGGTGCCGAAGCCGGTCGTCAGCCTTAGCTGCAAGGTCGTGGCGCCGGCGACCAGCTGCTGCCGATTGCCGAAGAAGTTGGCCTGTATCTTGTATTTGCCGGGCTTGGCATTCCGCAAGGAAAACTCTTCCGGCCCGTAGCCCTGGGTCACATCGGCAGACATGCGGCCGCCCTGGTAAGTGAGCTGGTGGCCGTAGTAGCATTTTTCATTGTTCGGGTCGGTCACCCACAAGTCCATGTCGCTGTTATCGGCATCCCAGGTCATCACCGCGCGTATATCCAGCGGCAGGTTTTTAAGCAGGCGGGGATCGACCCGGCCGGTATCCATCTTGAGTTTTTGCGCATTGGCCCTGGCGACTATCGCATTCAGCTCGGCCAGAGAAATGATTCCTATGTCCCGGAAACGCCCGTCCCATTTGCGGATGACGACTTCGTTCAACTGGTCTATCGCTGCCTGGTATTGCTTGTTCGCCGCGTAGGCCAGGCCGAGATCGCGCCAGGATTGCGGTTCTTCCGCGGCCAGTTGCTGCACCTTGGCAAAGACCGGGATCGCCAGTTCCGGCGCATTCGCTTCCAGCAGGCGATAGCCGAGTATGCGCAGCACCTGGCGATTTTCCAGATCCATTTCCGCCAGGTTGGACAGCACGCGCAAGGCCAGGTCGCGCCGCCCCTTCTCGAACAGCATGTCTGCCGCATCCAGGAAGAAGGCGCTGCTGTTGGCGTAGCTGGGTTTTTCATCCAGATACACGGCGTAGATGGTTTCTGCGCCGGCGGCCTTCATCCGTTCGATATACGGCGCATCTGACGTCCATTTTTTCAGCGCAATGCCGATGATATTTTTGGCAGGCGCCTCCTGCAGGGACTTGCTGCCTCGTTCCGGTTCGGCGCCGAAGCTTTCACCGGCCCGGACTCTTCTGGCACCCGCAGCCGCCACGGGCGCCGGTGCGGGAGCGACTATCGGCATAGCCAACAGCGGCAGCGGCATCGGCATCGGCATATTGTCGCCTTGCCTCAGAACCTTCTCTTGCACCGGCTTCAATTGCAAATCGTCCTTGGGATAAGCCGTTTCCCACCACTGCTGCTTTTGCTGGAACTGGCGCACGAGGTTTTCCAGGTGCTTGTCTCGCTCCTGCTGCAACTGCGTGTTGCGCAGCTTTTTCAGCATGCCGAAAGCCTTCTGGTAAGCCGCAGGCGGCGCGATGTCATAGCGGGCATAGTCTTCCAGACTGTCCAGCACGATCAGCGATGTCTCGCGGCTGGGTATGCCGAACTGCTGGCCCAGGCGGCGGATTTCCGCGCGCTGCCCGTCATAGTCGGCCTCCAGCGCATGCAGGCGATAATTGGCCCACAGATAGGCCGCCAGCGGGTGCACAGGCGCATTGGCAGAAACAGGTATCGTCAGCTGGCGCTGCTTGCCATTTTGCGACAGCGTCAATTGCAATTGCGCTTCCGGATTTTGCAATATGCCGGCGATGCGCAACAGACCCTGGCGAGCCTCCATCGACTCCACCTGCAGCCGCGCGGCGCCGATCGCCGTCACGCTCACGACACGCGTTCCCTCGGTCAGCAATTCCTGCGCGGCGGCGCCGGGCGAGTGCGGCGACACCTGTATCAATTTACCGCCGCTGCGCTCGGCCAGCGCAGACAATCTGCCGGTATCGGCTGCCGGCGACGAGTTCAGCGCGTACAGGCGCTGGCCTGCTGCCAGCACTGGCGCGGGCGCGGCGCCGTAATT
>DATHMC010000116.1:0-7561 GCA_035487495.1 Undibacterium sp. | reverse complement strand
GAGCACCCCAGGATGGCCCTGATACAGCCGGCCATACGCGGCGACATGCTGGTCTTGCGGGCTCCCGGCATGTTGCAGCTGGAGATAGCGCTGGATTTGCCCGACCCGCAGCACGCCAAGACTTTGCAAGTGCAGGTGTGGGACCACATATTGACCGCTTACGACTGCGATCCGACCACCGCCGCCTGGTTCAGCAATGCGGTCGGCACCCCATGCCGGCTGGTGCGCTTTCATCCCGACGCCAAGCGGCTCGCGAATAAAAAATGGACCGGCGACCTGGACGTGCCGACGCTGTTTGCCGACGGCTATCCGATGCTGCTGATCTCCACCGCCTCGCTGGACGACCTGAACCGCCGGCTGCAGGCGCAGGGCCGCAGCGCGATTCCGATGAACCGTTTCCGCCCCAATATAGTCGTGGACGGCATCGAAGCGTATGAAGAAGACTATGCCGAATCTTTCGACATCGGCGACATCAAGCTGAAACCGGTCAAGCCCTGCCCGCGCTGCCCCATGCCTTCAGTGGACCAGGCCAGCGGCGAATTTGGGCCGGACCCGATGGATATCCTGCAGACCTACCGCGCCAACCCGCTGGTGGACGGCGGCATCACTTTCGGCATGAACATCATCCTGCTGGCCGGCGACGGGCAAGTGCTGCGGGTAGGCGACCAGGCAGAGCTGTCTTTGGCGTTTTAATTGAACACTGGGCACATTATTTATCGTTGCAATTCCACCCGCGGACGAAGCCATGCATAAAGTGGTTACCAGACCAACGCAAAGTTTAACTCCGGACGAACTGCGCACGGAGAACCAGCTATTGCGCGAGCAACTGGAGGAATTGCTGAACCAGGCCCACCGCAACCAGCGCATCATGCTGCGCCACCAGACCTTCGATTTGCAACTGATAGGCGCCAGCAGCTTTCGCGAGCTGATAGAAAACATCTTCAGCACGCTGGCCAAGACCTCCGACCTGGACATCGTCACCCTGACGCTGATCGACCCCAAGAGCAGCCTGCGCCGCATCCTGCTGGACCTGAATATAGACCTGACCGAATTTCCACACCTGCTGTTTGTGCAGACCGAGTTTGAGCTGGGCCAGTTGCGCCAGCACCTGAAAAAACCCATCCTGGGCGTGTATGAAGACGACCTGCACGAGCGCCTGTTTGCCGAATGCAGGACCAAGCCCAGCAGCGTCGCCGTGGTGCCGCTGATACGCCAGAACAAATTGATAGGTTGCCTGAACCTGGGCAGCTTTCACAAAAACCGCTTCGCGCCCAGCATGGCGACCGACTTCATCGAACACATGGCTTCGATCATCGCGATCTGCCTGGAAAACGTGATCAACAACGAGCGCCTGACCTATATCGGCCTGACCGATCCGCTCACCGGCGTCAGCAACCGCCGCCATATCGAGCAGCGCAAGCTGGAAGAGATAGGCCGCGCGCGCCGCCAGCAATACAGCATCGCCTGCATGTACCTGGACATCGATTTCTTCAAGCAGATCAATGATAAAAACGGCCACCAGGGCGGCGACGACGTGCTGCGCGACGTCGCCAACCGCATCAAGGCCGAGCTGCGCATCAGCGACACGCTGGGCCGCTTTGGCGGCGAGGAGTTCGTCGTACTGCTGATCAACACCAACCAGCAGCACGCGGCGCAGGTGGCGGAACGCATACGCGCCAGCATCGCCAACAAACCCTTCCTGCTCAGCATGGGCGGCTTTTGCAAGGCCACGATTTCGATCGGCATCGCGACGCTGCCGGCCAACAAGAATGCCGGGGAAATCGATACCGTTGCGCGCGAGATGGTGGCGCGGGCGGATAGTGCGTTGTATGAGGCTAAGAGTAAGGGGCGGAATCAGGTTAGGTGTGCGGGTTAAGCTAACAGATCAAGCTCGTGCAGCCCGAGTTATCGGGTAGGTTGGGCTAGCGCTCTATCAGCCCAACACTCTCTGAACGTCCACAATCGTTAGTTCTGTACCAGTGCTTGCTCGATTCACTTTTCATCGCGGAGGCTATCAACACTAGCGATAACCACATCGAATGAATTGGCTGTCGGGGACAATTGGAATCGCGAGATCTTTTGATAAGACACGCCGCACGAATAAGCCGGGGATAATTAAAAATGTTGGGCTGATGGAACTTTAGCCCAACCTACTTACTTTGTTGGTGGATTAGATTTCTGCGAACAACAGCTCGACTAGACCCGCTATTTCGTAGGTTGGGTAAGCGTTTTATCTGCCCAACATTATTTGAGTCAAGCTAGGATCGTGGCCGAACTATTGCGCATAGATTGTTGGGCTTTGCAGCCCAACCTACCGTGCTACATAAGTAAAAGTGGGGGCGGCAGTTGAACAAGCTAAAGCAAACTTAATTTCCAATGTTAAAGCTATCGTAAAGGAAATTATCTTTAAAAAAACAAGGATACTTTATAAATGAAGAAAAACATTTTAATTATTTTTGTTTCCTTTGCTTTATTATTGATTTTGAATAGTGCCTTGATTGCCCAATTATCTAAGGGACAGCAGTATGCAAAATCTGCCGTATATACATCAAAAGAAGTGGGGCTTAACGTTGGTAACGTTAAACACATTATCCTGTTAGGGTCATCTTATTCGGATGATTCTGTTACTACCTGTCGTACTTTAAATTACCTTATTGTTGGCGATAAAGAAAATACGTATTTGGAAGTTTCTATAGAAACAATAGACACTGAAAAGGAATTGTGGATGATCTCAAAAATGCAACGAGGTTATTTCACAAAAAAGATAATTTATGAAATTCCCCGGCACAAAGTTAAATGTCGCTGACTGAGAAACAAAGGCTGTAAGGCGTAATACGTAGGGCGTCAATAGCGCAGCGTATTGCGCCGCATGCCACCTGCAATTAAGTGTTGTCGCAATGCCGGGCGATTTAGTTTGTGTTTCTAACGAGAGAAATAGACGAGATGAAGCCTACATTCGGCGCAATACGCTACGCTATTGACGCCCTACCAAATGCGGCGTCCAGCCTTGCAATGGCAACGTGGCAGGGCGCACTGAATACGGCGCAATAATATTCCACCGTATTCATTCAAATAAGCGCCCAGGAAAAACCAAAAAACTCAAAGCCCCTTAGCCAAAGCGCCAAGCCGAGCGATGTCGCTAACCAAAAAAGGCGAAACGCAGGGAAGATGCTCGGAAGGCTGGGCCGGGCAATCAATGCGTTGGATGAGCGCGCCGGCGCCGCGATTGCTCATGGCCTGAACGATGGAGTCGGTATTGGCGTAAGGGACGGTGGTATCGTCGCGCCCGGCGAAAAAGACGATGGGCGATTGCGGCGTCCAGTCAACCACGCTGCTCTGGGAGGCGATGGCAGCCGTGTCGTCGTTCAGGAAATTGTTTAAAAAAGTGGGGTCGAAGCTGACATTGCTTTGACCGCCCAGCGCGGCCAACAGAAGCAGGCGGGCTAGATTGGCCCTGTCATTCGCCCCAAGATTCCTTAAAAACCCAGGACTGATCAGCGCGCCCAGCGCGGGATTCTGCTGGCGGACGGCCGCCAATAAATAATTGAGCGTCAGTGCCACGTCATACGGCCCCGCGCCGGCAAATGTGGTAACGGGAAGCGCGCTGGAAGCGGTCTGGTTTTGCGTCAGGAAACGTAGCGTCGCTATCGTGGCATAGGCCCCTTCGGAGTAGCCGGTGAAAAAAAGCTGCCCATTGTCTGCGATGGCCTGGCTTTTTCGCCAGCGCGCGCTGGCGGTAATGAAGTCTGACACCGAGGCCGCAGTCGGCGCGGCCAGCAGATAGGGGTGGGGCAGGCCCTTGCTTGCTCCATAGCCTACATAGTCCGCAGCGCTCACCAGGTATCCCATGGAGGCGAAGAGAACCGCCGGCTCGTCGGGCGTCGCGTGATTGCTGGGCGCTTCGGCATCCGTTTTGGCGGTCGCGTGCTGGTAGCTCAGCACCGGGCTGGCCAGGCTGCTCGCCTTGCGGGGTATGGCAGCAAGCCCGGAGGCCGTTACGCTGTGCCCGCTGGAGTCTGTCGTGGTATAGGTGAGCTTGTAGGTATCGACCGAATACAGTGGGATAAACGCGGAGGCGGCCCCTGCAGGCAGCGCAGCCGCAACATCGCCCACACTGACCGTTCTGATGAAAACTGCAGCTTGGAATTGCCCAGGTCCTGGCGGATTGGACGGATCGGTAATAACTACCTGCCCTCCCCCGCTGTTTGAAGAGTCACCGCCGCCGCAGCCGGCGATAGTCAGACTCGCAGCGACGCACACGGCGAGGCAAACTGCTTTGCCGGGTAAAAAAAAGCGCAAGAAATCGGGCTTCACAGTCATTTGGCCCCTCCTCAGTGAACTGATCTGCTTGACGCCTCATCAGCTTGGCACATCCGGTGCCGTACGGGAGGAGTCCATTCCATCGCCCTGCCCAATCCGGCTTTCAGCCTTGCAATGGCAGGCTATTTCGCCTTGGCCGCCGCCTCAGCCTGCAAGCGCTCATACTTCGCCATCAACTGCTCCGGCGTTTCGCGCCAGGCCGGGTTGAACGGGATACAGGCGACCGGGCAGACCTGCTGGCACTGCGGCTCGTTGAAATGCCCGACGCATTCGGTGCATTTATTGGGGTCGATCTCATAGATTTCCTGCCCCATGTAAATCGCTTCATTGGGGCATTCGGGTTCGCATACATCGCAGTTGATGCAGTCGTCGGTAATCAGCAGTGCCATACAAATTCTTACTTTACTAAAATCCCGTCATTTGCCTGATGCCATTCAGTCAAGAAGCAAATCTCTGAAGCTGTCTATTTTTGCTTTAACTGAACAGCATTACGCCATTTTGCGCCTATTTGTCGGACAGCTCCGAGACTTTTTGCTGCAGCCACTTATCCACCGACGGGAACACAAACTTGGATACGTCGCCGCCCAGCATCGCGATCTCGCGCACGATGGTGCCGGAGATGAACTGGTACTGGTCGGACGGCGTCAGGAACAGGGTTTCCACGTCCGGCAGCAGGTAGCGGTTCATGCCGGCCATCTGGAACTCGTATTCAAAATCCGATACCGCGCGCAGGCCGCGCACGATGACGCGCGCGTCGTTCTTGCGCACAAAATCCTTCAGCAGGCCGGAAAAGCTCTCTACCTTCACATTCGGGTAGTGGCCCAGCACTTCATTGGCGATGGTCAAACGTTCTTCCAGGGAGAAGAAGGGTTTTTTGTTTTTGCTGTCCGCCACGCCCACGACCAGGGTGTCGAACAGGCCCGAGGCACGGCGCACCAGATCTTCATGACCGCGCGTCAGTGGATCGAACGTTCCCGGATAAACGGCTGTGACCATCTTCTCTCCCTCTATTTTCATTGAGTTGTGCACTATTATTTTCCATAATGCACCAATATATTCGGGCATTATGCCTGATTTTCAGGCAGCCCACCGGGCTAATTATTGCGCTGCAGTATATGGAAAAAGACGCTGCCCGCCTGATCGGCACGTATCACGCTCCAGCCCGCCAGCATCGCGGCGGTCGTTTCATCCAGATCGTCCGCCGCCAGCGAGGTCTCGGCCTCGACATACAGCAGCCCCTTGGCGGTCAATATTTCGGCGCAATACGGCAAGATTTTAGGCAGCATGCCCAGATTGTAGGGCGGGTCCAGGAAGATCAGGTCAAAGCGCTGCTGGCGCGCCGCCATGCCCTGCACCACGGTCAGCGCGTCGGCCCGCACCAGGCTGACCTGGTCGGCGTGCAATTTTTGCTTGGTGGCGTCCAGCTGGCGGAAGGCAGGGGTATGGTATTCCACCATGGTCACGCTGGCCATGCCGCGGCTGGCGGCCTCAAAGCCCAGCGCGCCGGTGCCGGCAAACATGTCCAGGCAAGTCAGCTGCGACCAAGCGCCGTCCAGCAGATGGCCCAGCCAGTTGAAGACCGTTTCACGCACCCGGTCCGGCGTCGGCCGCAAGCCCTCGGCGGCGATCACCGCCAGCGGCGTGCGCTTCCACTGTCCGCCGATGATGCGCACCTGGTGCGGAGGACGGCTGGGCTGTTTAATTTGCTGTTTTTTTGCTACTGCATTCATTTTATGGATATTTCGGATATGTAGGTATGCTGCGCTGGTGATGCAAATTTGCTACTGAAATCTCCCAGTCGGTTTGGGGGGATCACAGCGCTCTGTTAGAATGCTAGGCATTGTAGCTTTTTGCCAGCATTGGTGCTGGCTGAAACTGCCCACCAACCGCAATCGCTCCCCTATTCGATGTTTAGCTTTTTCAAGAAAAAACCCAAAGAAGAACCCAGCCCGGCGCCCATGCCGCCGGTCCAGCAGCAAGCGGCTCCCGCGCCAATACCGGTAATGCCGGCGGCGCAGGAGGTGATTTCCGCCGCCACGGAACCGGCGCCTGCGCCGGTGGAGCAAAAGCGCTCGTGGCTGAACCGCCTGAAGGCGGGCTTGTCCAAGACCTCGTCCACGCTGACCACGCTGTTCGTCGGCGCCAGGATAGACGATGAACTGTACGAAGAGCTGGAATCCGCGCTGCTGGTGTCCGACGCAGGCGTGGAAGCGACGCAATTCCTGCTGGATGCGCTGAAGAAAAAGGTCAAGGAAGAGAAGCTGACCGAAGCCGAGCAAGTCAAGACGGCGCTGAAAACCCTGCTGCTGGACTTGCTGACGCCGCTGCAAAAGCCGCTGGAACTGGGCCGCCACCAGCCCATGGTGATGATGATTGCCGGCGTCAACGGCGCCGGCAAAACCACGACCATAGGCAAGCTGGCCAAGCATTTGCAAACCCATCACCAGTCGGTGGTGCTGGCGGCGGGCGACACCTTCCGCGCCGCCGCCCGCGAGCAACTGACCATCTGGGGCGAACGCAATAACGTCACCGTGATCGCGCAGGAATCCGGCGACCCCGCTGCTGTTGCATTTGATGCGGTTGCATCTGCCCGGGCGCGCGGCACCGACGTCGTGATGGTCGACACCGCCGGCCGCCTGCCGACCCAGCTGCACTTGATGGAAGAGCTGAAAAAGATCAAGCGCGTGATAAGCAAGGGCATGGACGGCGCGCCGCACGAGATATTGCTGATCATAGACGGCAACACCGGCCAGAACGCGTTGACGCAAGTCAAGGCCTTCGATGACGCGCTGGGCCTGACCGGCCTGGTGATCACCAAGCTGGACGGCACCGCCAAGGGCGGCGTGCTGGCGGCGATTGCCAAAACCCGGCCGGTACCGGTATATTTCATCGGCATCGGCGAACAGATAGAAGATTTGCAACCGTTTAATGCGCAGGAATTTGTCGACGCTCTGTTAAATTAGCTTTCTTCATCGTTTCGCCCCTAACCGGATTCCAGCCCATGATTGAATTCCATAATGTGTCCAAGGAATACTCGCGCGACGTCTATGCCTTGCGCGACGTATCGCTGTCCATCGCGGCAGGCGAGCTGATATTTCTGGCCGGGCCGTCCGGCGCCGGCAAATCCACCCTGCTGAAAATGATCGCCGGCGTGGAACGCCCTACCAGCGGCACGGTCAGCGTGAACGGCCAGGACATCGGCAAATTGAAGGCCGGCAGCCTGCCCTATCTGCGCCGCAAG
>DATHMC010000115.1:0-8656 GCA_035487495.1 Undibacterium sp. | reverse complement strand
TCACGCCGCCGTGACGCTGGAGGCGGAACCGGCGCGAGGATTGGTGGAGCGCGGCATCGCCAGGGCGCAGCGGATCACCGTCCGCGAGATGCGCGCGCTGCTCAGGCAGGAGCAGGAGCGCAACAACGAAGCCATGGCCTGTGCGGTGCTGGTTGGTAATCCCATGCCGGATTGGAGTGTGGAGCAAATCCTCGCCGTGCACATCCGCATGCACATGGCGGAGGGCTTGCTGTTTCAGGACGCCCTGATCCGCGCGGCGCAGGCTGGCGGACCGAAGCCGGTGGCGATCGCAGAAAAACGACTGGTGCAGCATGCCGAGACGGTGCTCGGCATGCCGGAAAGCCAGCTGCAGGAAAAGCTGGCGGCGCTGGGGAAGCTCGTCGGTCCGCCGTGGGGGAGGGACCAGAAGGACGCCGCCCTCGCGGCGATGATCGCTTTGCGCGGCGCGTTGGGAGGCGCGTTGAACTGAGCCGGCGCGCCATCCGGCCATCCAGCCATCCTGCTACTCTGCCTTCAAGGCCCGCTTCAATATCTTCCCGGTCGCCGTCATCGGCAGCGCGGCCACTACCTCCACCATGCGCGGATACTTGTACGCCGCCATCTTCTCCTTGCTCCATGCGACCAATTCTTCCGGCGTGGCCTGCATGCCCGGCTTCAGCACCACCACCGCCTTGATTTCTTCGCCGTGCGATTCGTGCGGCACGCCTATCACGGCCACCTGCGCCAGCGCGGGGTGGGTCATCAGCACTTCTTCCAGTTCGCGCGGGTAGACATTGAAGCCGCCGCGGATGATCATGTCCTTCAGCCTATCGACGATATAGAAGTTGCCGTGTTCATCCGTTTTACCGATGTCGCCGGTGTGGAACCAGCCGTTGCGTATCGCTTCTGCGGTCGCTTCGGGGCGCTTGTAATAGCCCTTCATCACATTGTGGCCGCGCACCACGATTTCGCCGGCTTCGCCCACCGGCAGCGGCTCGTCGTTTTCATTCACTACGCGCACCTCCACGCCCACCACCGGCTGGCCCACGCTGCCGGCAATGGACTGGAAATCCATGTGGCTGAAGGTGGCGACCGGGCTGGTTTCAGACAGGCCGTAGCCTTCCAGGATCTTGATGCCGAATTTTTCTTCAAAGCGGCGTATCACTTCCACCGGCAGCGCCGCGCCGCCGGACAGGCCCAGCCGCAGGTGGGACGCGATTGCTTTCAGGTCGTGCTTGTCGGCCGCGCCGGGCAGGTTCAGCAGCGCGATGTACATGGTCGGCACGCCGGCAAAGATGGTGACCTTGTGTTTTTCCATTGCGGCCAGAGCCGCATCCGGATCGAAGCGCGCCAGCAAGACCATGGTGGCGCCCGCCGCGATGACGGCGTTCATCTGCACGGTCTGGCCGAAGGTGTGGAACAGCGGCAGCACCAGCAATTGCGTGTCGCGGCTGTCCAGCTTCATCAGGTTCTGGCAGATCTGGATGTTCATCATGATGTTGGAGTGCGTCAGCTCCGCGCCCTTGGGCGTGCCGGTGGTGCCCGACGTGTACAGGATGACGGCGGTGTCGTTGGCGTCGGTCAGTTCGATGTTGAAGAGCGGCGAGCGGTCCTTCATCAGCACGCCCAGCGTATTGCAGCCTTCTATCGGAGACGGCTTGGCCGGGTCGGCGGTGATCATCACAAAGTGGGCGCAGCTCTTCGCCTGCTGGAAGCCTTCCCAACCCTCCTTGCCCATTGCCAGTTCGGCCGTGCCCTCAAAGCACAGGAAGGCCTTGGCGTCGCAGTCCTGCAGGTGGTAGGCCACTTCGCGCGCCTTCAGCAACACGTTGATGGGCACCACCACCGCGCCCAGCTTCAGGATGCCGTAATAGATGATGGGGAAGTAGGGCAGGTTGGGGCAGGACAGCACCACCTTGTCGCCCTTGCCTATGCCCAGCGCCGCCAGGCCGTTGGCGACCTGGCTGGTGGCGGCATCCAGCTGCGCATAGCTGATGTTGGTGTCGCCAAAACAGAGCGCAATCTTGTTGGGCATCAGCGTCGCGTTGCGGCTGAGATTGGCGGCGTAGTTGAGCATGGCTTGTCTCCTGTCGACAGTTTATTGGACTGGTATTCGCTGTTTTTTTATATGGATGTGCGATCGTTCTGATGGCCGGCGCGCGCCGGCTGCGAATGATTCTACCCGATCACTCTGACACGTAGCGTAAAAAATAAATCCGCTCCATGGCTGGATGCGGGCCGTCGCGGAGGGTCTTGATCTTCATCGCATTGCCCCTGGATTTACTCACAAAAAATGTGTGCAATCCTGTGGATAAGCCACTTTGACATGGCTCAAGCGATTGATTTTAAACATTATTATTGTTGTGCCTAAATTCCGGGCAACGCCAGGCGCGGAGTCTTTGATACTGAGCGCAGGCGGTCGGCAGCGGCGCAGGATTTGTTTGCAACATGGTTTGCAAAGCGGGTTGACCCCGGCCATCAAGATGGACTACACTCCGGCTTCAGGTGTTTAGGGACGCCTGCCCGCACAAGAGGCTCTCACCCTGGATGGCTCATCTTTCATATTTGATGTGATAAGCACATGTTTCGTTTGGCGACAGCGGGGTAGCCAAAAAACGAACAGGAGCATTGTCATGTTATCCCCGTATTCCCCCTATTTTTCGTTTCCCTATTCTCCATTGAGCATCGGTACCCGGCCCTTTTCCGATTTCGGAGCGGCGTCATGAACGCGCCCGTCACAGAACTGAAAACCCGCGCCCGCCTGTTGCTGAACGCTTTGGAAAGCGTGCAGCCGGAAGCCGCGGCCCGCGCGCAGCGCATCAGCAAAAAACGCCGCTGGCCTGTCCCCGAAGCGTGGCAGCTAAGGCACTGCCTGAACATCGTCGCCGCCGAGGCCGGCTTTACGCACTGGGACCACGCCCGCGTGGTGCTGGGTGGTGAAGCGCATCCCGGCGACGACATGGGCGATTTCTGGTGCGAAGCCGAGAGCGCGGTGTTCCTGAACCACTGGTTTGCCGATTACCGGCTGGCGCTGGAATGCCTGCAGGGCGAATCCCGGCGTTTCCTGCTGCCCTACCGGCGTCAGTTTGTCGTCACCGGTGAACACTATTTGCGGCATATTGGCTTGGACCCCGATGAGGTGGCGTGGACCGAAATCGGCCGCAACCTGGTCACCGGCTACGCTAGCGCCGCCTGGCTGCGCCTGAGCGAGCAGCGCCTGCACGCGCGCAGGCCTGTGATGACGCCTGTCGGGAGTTCGCATGGACAAGCTTAAAAAGGCAGAACTCAGGGCCGCCTACAAGATGGCCTTGCCGCCGCACGGCTTGTATATGATCCGGAACCTGGTTACCGGCGCCTGCTATGTCGATACAAGCACCAATACCACCGGCGCGATCAACCGGCACCGCTTCGACCTGGTGCGCAGCAGCCACCGGTGCAAGGCTCTGCAGCAAGACTGGAAACAATATGGCGAATCCGGTTTTGTGCTGGAAGTCATCCAGCCGCTGGAGCAAAGGCCGGAGCCGGATTTTGATTATGCGGCGGCGCTGGCGGCCATGCTGAAGGCATGGCGGGCAGAGAACCCCGGATGTGCCACCGCATCGTATAACACCTGGCCGCCCGGATGAGGCAGTGCCGCCGCATCCGGGCGGCGCGTCATTCTTGCGGCGGCGCCGGCGGCGAATACGGCCCGAGGTAATCGCGCTTGCCTATACCCACGCCATTGTGGCGCAGGATGTCGTGCGCGGTGGTCACGTGAAAGAAGAAGTTCGGTATCGCAAAGCTTAGCAGGTAGTCATCTCCCCTGAAGACGGGTTTGAATTCGCCAAAGCTCAGCGTCACGGTGCGCGTTTCCGCTGTCTCCAGCTCCGCTTCGTCGATGCTTTCCAGATAGGTGATGGTTCTGTCTATCCTCTCCTGCAGTTCGACAAAGGTGGTTTCCTTGTCGGCAAAATGCGGGGAGGGGATGCCGGTCAAGCGCTCTATGGCCAGCTTGGACGTGTCGCTGGCGCGCTGCACCTGCGCGGAAAACGGCATCATGGTGGGCGCAAGCCGGGCGTTGATCAACACTTCCGATGGGATGCCGTGCTCCTGTGCGTGCGCACTGGCCTTTTCCAGCAGCGTGGACAGCACGCCGAGTCCGCGCACAAAAACGGGAACCGAGACGCGATACATGGACAGGGACATGATGCTACCTCCTTAAATGGATCGGGATTTTATTGCTTCCCAGGCTGAGCTTTTTCCTCTTTTCAGATAGAGTAGCAGCTTAGCTATTTTTTTGCTGGTAACCCATCCAAGGATCAAGAATGAAAGCCATATTGACCGGTCACACCCGCGGCCTGGGCGCCGCCATCGCCGCAAACCTGCTGTCGCGCAACATTCCCGTGCTGGGCCTGGCGCGAGCCCGGAATGATCAGCTGGAGCACGGTTTTCCGGATACGCTGAAGCAAGTGACGCTGGATCTGTCGGATACCGCCGCGCTGGCAGCCTGGCTAGCGGGCGATGCATTGCAAAATTTTCTTGCCGGCAGTAAATCTGTGCTGCTGATCAATAATGCCGGCATGCTGCAGCCGGTCGGGCCGCTCCCGGTGCAGGACGTTGCCGCCATCGCGCGCACCGTCAGCGTGAATGTCGCCGCGCCGCTGATGCTGGCCGCTGCCGTGTCTGCAGCCGGCGCAACCGATAAGCGCATCCTGCACATTTCCAGCGGCGCCGGCCGCAACCCGATGCCGGGCTGGAGCATCTACTGCGCCACCAAGGCCGCCGTCGACCACCACGCGCGCGCCGCAGCGCTGGACCAGGCCCCCGCGTTAAAAATCTGCAGCCTCGCCCCCGGCATCATCGACACCGACATGCAAGCCGAGATCCGTTCCACGCCGCTGGAAAAATTTCCCCAGCGCGAAAAGTTTGATGCGTTTAAGCGCAATGGCGACCTGAGCAGCGCCGAGGATTGCGCGCGGCGGCTGGTGGAATATCTGTTGGGCGATCAGTTTGGTACGCTGGCGGTGGCGGATTTGCGCGAAGTCAATCCGTAGCGAAACAGGCCGGCGTCGGTCCAAGGCCTACAATGATTGCGGGCACAGGGTGGGCGCAAGTGCTCACCCTGCCAAGGCATGCTATCCCCTGACCCGCCCCCGATTCATATAGCCCACCAATACCCCCATCAGCAATCAGCCGGTATGCGCCCAATTCGCTATCGGCCCCAGCAAACCGGTCCAGCACACCACATACCACACCAGCATCATGAGCACGGTATTCTTGTGCAGCTCAAATCCCAGACCGGGCCGGTAGCGCAACTGCATCCACACGTAGCCGAGCAAGCCGTAGATCACGCCGGACATGCCGCCAAAGTAGGGCGACTGCGTCAGGCTGTATTGCATGACATTGGAGGCAATGCCTACCAGCAGCACAAAGACGCTATAAAACCGGGCGCCCTTGATGCCCTCTATCATCTTGCCCAGGTCCCAGATCCACATCAGGTTAAACACGATATGCAAAATGCCGAAGTGGATGAAGATCGGCGTCACCAGGCGCCAGATTTGCCCATTCATCACATCCTGGTAGCCGGGTGTACCGGGCGTGGCGATGAACAGGTATTGCAGCACGGCCGGCGACGATCCCAGTCCCGACAGCAGGGCAACTACGGCGCAGATGGCGATCAACGTTATGGTGACAATGGAGTTTCTGGAGATGGGCATCGGATTATTGATGTTGGTTTTCGCTGCCGGCGGGAGCAACCCCGCCTAATATTTGAATGACTTCGTCGTCTTCCACCTGCGTAAAATCCTGGTAATAGTGCCCCACGCTGACAAAGCGGCTTGGTACGTGCAGACAATATACAGCATCGGCATCCTGCCTGATTTGTTCCAGCGTGGTGCGGGGCGCAACCGGGATGGCGCAGATCAATGAAGCCGGATTCCTCGCCCTTACCGTATGCAGCGCGGCGATCATCGTGGCGCCCGTGGCCAGCCCGTCGTCGATGACGATCGCTATGCGTTGCGCCGGATCGGCGGCGGCCTTCAGCGGCGTATATTGCGCGCGCCGCTCAACCAGCATCGCCAGTTGGCGGGCTTTTTCTTGTAGCAGATAGGCATCCGTGGCGCCGGCTTCCTCCGCATACGGCGTGAGGTAGGACCAGCCGGTTTCATCCATCGCGCCTATCGCATACTCGCGGTTGTCCGGGGCGCTGAGCTTGTGCACCAGCACCACATCCAGCTCGCCCTGCAGCTGCTCGGCGATGATCTTTCCCATCGGTACCGCGCCGCGCGGTATCGCCAGGATCAGGGGGTTGCGTCCCCGGTATTTACGCAGCTTGGCGGCGAGCTGTTCCGCGGCGTCTGCACGATTGGCAAAGGGGCGTTCAGCGGTAAACGGGTTTCTCATGGGAAGTGTAAGGTCGAATCTGCATATGCTCATGATAGGCCGAGAATGGCGGGTTTAGCGCATCGCGGCTAAATTCGCTCCCGCGCACGCGCCGGAGTTTAGTTTCTGCGCGTTATTTACACGTAAGAGCTGTGAGATTTCATTTCTAAGCTCAAGACCGCGTCGTTCGACGGTATGGCAGAAATGGTAGTTGCATCGGAGAAAATTGCATGGGGATCTGCCGTCGCATCCCCGAAATGCCAGCAGAGGCCTGGACCGCCGCTAAAGTTCAGGCTTTGCGCTTGCTTGCGGTTTTTTTTCTTCGCTTTCATCCACCGGCACGAAGGGGCCCTGCATCCGCTGTTTCAGATAGCGTTCGCCGTCGGACGAATTGAAGACCCGTATCCGCAGCCAGATGCCGACCACGACGAGCAAAAATACGATGACAAGCGCGATAGTGCTGTTGCGGTCCATGCTTACTCCATTCCGGTTGGTATTCGGGTTAAAGCGGGTTGAACTCTCGCCACAGCGGCAAGCCGTGTTTATGCCTGCCGTACGCGTATTGGGCCGCCATCGACAGGCCAAAGAGAATCGCCGCAGCGGCAACGCTAAGCAATGCGAGACTTGGCGGCGTCCGCTGATTTGACCAGACGGATATCCACATCCAGATTCCCCAGAATACGCCGAACGGGATGCCCAAAGCGAGCACGTTGCGCCAGAAGCCGTTGAAATGCGGCGGGGGCAGGTTAAAGCCCAGTTTCCACGCGAGCCTGAATATCGGCGGCGCGTAATTACTGCGCCACATGCCTGTTTCTGCCAGGAGCTTCAGCGCCGCGGTTCTCTTTGTCTCTGGATTCATGGAAATTGCTTACAGTTTGAGTGGGATCAGCAGTCAGGGCTGAGCATCGCTAGTCAAGCAACACGCAAAATAAATCGGTATTATTTTAACAATGTTTCTGTATAATAATATCAGATGTATAAAACATAACGCAAAAATTTGCGATTCCCTGCATCACGCGACCCAACTCTTGAGGCCTTATGCAAACTGACTACCCTGAAGTCGCGGCCAATGGCGAGCCCTCAGCATCGTCCCTGCCTCCCAGCATCACCAGTCATACCTTCAGTCACCCTGAGCGGCTTTCGCCCAACGAGGCCCAGCCGGTAGCCAGGGAAAAGCACGCTTTCATTTTTACCGGCAGCGGGGCCGAATACTTCCGCATCTGGATAGTCAACCTATGCCTGACGATAGCCACGCTGGGAATTTACTCGGCCTGGGCCAAGGTGCGACGCCTGCAATACTTTGACCGCAACACGCAATTGGGTGGGGCGGTGTTTAATTTTCATGGCGAACCGAAAGCGATACTGAAGGGGCGCATCCTGGCCGTCGTCTTGCTGGCCGTGTACCATTATGCGTTTGGATTTTCCAAAGCCTTCGGCGTGCTGGTGGTGAGCTTCCTGCTGCTGGCCCTGCCGTGGATGATGCGTGGCGCGCTGCGTTTCCGGCTGCGCAATACCAGCTATCGCGCCCTGCGCTTTAATTTCGGCGGCTCGCTGGGCGGCGCGTATGCGACCTATTTACCGATCCTGCTGTTATTCTTGCTGCCAGGCGTGGTGCTGGCCTTGTTTCCGTCCCAGGTTAAATGGCTCGGCCTCGTCGGTCTGTTATATGTCGCCTGGCCCATCATGCATGCCTTCATCAAGCGCTACCAGCATCGCAATCTGCAGTTCGGCGCTGCGTCGGCGACGTATACCGTGTCCGGCTTCAGGTTCGTGAAACCCTATTTCATTACGATGCTGCTGGGCGTGCTGGCCGCCGCGTGCATAGGCGTAGTCGCGGCCATTGCGATACCGGCTGTGAATGCCTATGCGCGCCGCAGCGCCGACGAAGTCACTGGCGCGGATCCCTGGATTATGGTCGGCGGCATGGTTGGCATGGCGCTCTTCTGCTACATCTTCTACCTGGCTACCACTCCCTATCTGCAGGTACGCATCTATAACCTGGTATGGTCCAACACCCGTTTTCCCGAGGTGGAAATACAGTCCGAATTGCGCGCCTGGCCGTATCTGCGCTTGCAAGCGGCGAATCTGCTGCTGACCTTGCTGACACTGGGTTTATATCGACCCTTTGCGGTCGTGCGCGTCTATAAGTATCGGCTGGCGCACATGTCGGTCACCACCGACGGCAATTTTGAGCGGCTGCTGAGCGGAGAGCAACAGCGGGCAGTGGGCGCAGGCGGCGACGGTGCGGCGGATTTCCTTGGTTTTGATCTCTCCTGGTAAGGGCGGCACATGATTTCAGCAAATTATTTTGACGGCA
>DATHMC010000114.1:0-18805 GCA_035487495.1 Undibacterium sp. | reverse complement strand
CACCTTTGGATAAGCATCCAGGATGCCCGCCACAGCGGGAACCCGGCGCACAAACCATAGTGCGTGATAGACGGAGAAATCGGCAATGCTGGCCTGCGCTCCCAGCAGGAAGGCGGTGCCGGTTGCCAGCATGTCCTCCAGGCGGCGCAGGTATTCCTTCAGTTGCCCGGTCGCTTCCGGCAGGGCCATGCGCGGCGCGTTGGCGCGCATCGCAGCCCGGTCGGCGCTGAATGCCTTCATCTGTTCCGGCGTAACGTCGCCCAAAATGCCGGTGATGGCGCTCGGCTGGAAAGCATATGCAATGGCGGTCCAGAACAGTGTGCTATCGGCCCATTGTGCCAGGGTTCGACTGAGCCCGGCAACAGGGGCCGGATACAGGGAGGGTGCAGGAGCGAGCTTTTCCAGTACGTCGGCGATCAGCGCCGTATCGCAATAAATATCGGCGCCAATCTGCATCACCGGGGTACGGCGATAGCCGCCGGTCAATGCCGTCACGTCCGGCTTGGGCATAATCGACGGGACTAGCACCGACTTCCATTTCAATTGCTTGAAACCAAAAATCAGGCGGATTTTTTCCGAAAACGGCGAAATCGGGTAATGGTGGAAGATGATGTCTGACATATATTCCTTAGATCGACTTAGTAAGACAGGCTTATTCAGAGCAACTTATTTAGATAGGACTTTCGCAAATATGAGGCGCCGCAGATCCCGCAGCGTCGTCCTCGCGAAAGCGGGGACCCATTGTCAACTCCGGCAAAAAATGGATTCCCGCTTTCGCGGGAATGACGTGATGAGTCTGAATTCCCTGCCTGAGATAGTTTTGCTTATGTCCTGTCAGATCAATTTGACCAGTTGCTTGCCGAAGTTCTTGCCTTTCAGTAAACCGATAAACGCTTCCGGCGCAGCAGCCAGGTTCGGTGCAACGGATTCGCGGAACTTCAGCTTGCCTGTCGCAACCAGCGCGCCCAGTTCTCCCAATCCTTTCGGCCACAAGTCCATGTGTTCCGACACAATAAAGCCGCGCATGGTCAGGCGCATGGTCAAAAACACCCTGGCATTGTTGATCGCAACAGGCTGGCCATCGTAGCCGGCGATCATGCCGCACAGGGCTATCCGGCCGAACGGGTTCATGCGCTCCAGGCTGGCGTCGAAGACTTCGCCGCCGACATTTTCAAACACGGCGTCGATGCCGTTCGGGGTTGCTGCCGCGAGGTCCGCTTTCAAACTGCCGGCCTTGTAGTCGACGCAGGCATCAAAGCCCAGTTCCTTGACGACATAGGCGCATTTATCCGCACCTCCGGCGATACCGACTACGCGGCACCCCATTTGCTTGGCCAACTGCCCCACAACGCTGCCGACGGCGCCGCTGGCGGCCGATACGACCACGGTCTCCCCGGCTTTCGGCTGCATGATCTGCGTCAAGCCATACCAGGCCGTCATACCGGGCATGCCGACCGAGCCGAGATAGGCCGACAAGGGAATATGCGTCGTATCTATTTTGCGCAACAACACACCGTCGGATACGCCCATCTCGGCCCAGCCGGACATGCCGACGACCTTGTCGCCGACGGCGAATTTGGGATTTTTGCTGGCGACTATTTCACCGACCGTACCGCCTATCATCGTCTCGCCTATCGGCTGCGGCACGGCGTAGCTTTTTGCGTCTTCCATCCGTCCGCGCATATATGGGTCCAGCGACAGATAGTGGTTGCGGATCAGCACTTCACCGTCCTTCAATTCGGGAACCGGCACCGCCTCCAGCCGGAAGTTTTCAGGAACAACGGCGCCCTTGGGGCGGGTTGCCAGAACGATGCGTTGATATGTTGCTGTCATGATGCTCTCATTTCATGTGATGTGTGCGTTGGATCGGAGTGCGAATGTCGGAACATTCGCCATGCAGGCATGGCTTTGCCCGCTTAGTCGCTACCGTAAAGCTTTTTCATGTTCTCTCCCGACTTCAGGCGCCGCAGGTACTTGAACGTGGCCATCGCCTTGGCGATCAGCTTGTCGCCGTTCCATACCTCGCCCTCGCAAAAGCACATGGTGGAAGAACGGTGAAAGGCATGGCCCCTGGCTTCTATGCGCCCGCCGGGCACGCCGCCCGGCTGCAGGAAGCTGGTCTTCATTTCGACGGTGACCACGCCTTTCAAGTCATCGCTGAGCGAACGTCCAGCCATCGCCATGACGACATCCAGCATCGTCATCGTGACACCGCCGTGCGTCACCTGCCAGCTATTCATATGGCGCTCGGTCAGATCCAGCGCCAGCTTGGCACGGCCGTTTTCCATCTCCAGGAATTCAACTCCCAGGTCATGCAGAAACGGATTCAATACCTGCGTAGGCTGGGCTATGGGCAGATTATTCGATTCACTCATCTTGTTTTGGCCCCGATCAGACTGCGGATACACCGCCATCCACCGCCAGGGTCTGGCCGGTAATGTGCTTGCCGGCATCGGATGCGAACAACATGGCAACGCCCTTCAGGTCTTCATCATCGCCTATGCGTTGCAGCGGCGATTTCTGGGAAAGTTTTTCCTCACCCAGTTGTTCCAGGATACCCTTGGTCATCTTGGAGGGAAAGAAGCCCGGTGCAATCGCATTCACAGTGATACCGTAGGGACCCCATTCGCCGGCCAGCGCGCGGGTAAAATTAATGACCGCCGCTTTGGACGTGTTGTAGGCTATGGTCTTCATGGTGCCGGGGCCATTGCCCGCCAGCCCGGCGATCGATGCGATATTGATGATGCGGCCATGCTTGCGTGGGATCATCGAGCGCTTGCCCACTTCTTGCGACACCAGGAAAATGCTGCGCACATTCAGGTTCATCACCTTGTCCCAGGCTTCTACCGGATGGTCCTCCGCGGGAGCTCCCCAGGTTGCGCCGGCATTGTTGATCAGGATGTCGATATGGCCCAGGCGCTGCAAGGCTTCGTCAACCAGTGGTTTGATCGCCGATTCCTGGGACAGGTCGGCAGCGATCGCGCTGGCTTCTATGCCGCGGCTTTTCAGATGCGCCACCGCTTCGTCCAGGTCGGCCTGCTTGCGCGAGGATAGAACGACTTTAGCGCCCTGCTCCCCCAGTGCTTCCGCCATTTGCAGTCCCAGGCCGCGCGAGCCGCCGGTGATCAGTGCAGTCTTGCCTGCCAGGTCAAATAATTGTTTTACTGTGCGTGCCGTTGTCATTGTCATCTCCGTTATTTTTAAATGTAAGGCCTTTTAACTCGTCAGAACCATGCGTCCTGCATCTCCAGCGTGGTAGTGTCGATGCTGGCCAGCAGGTCCAGTTGCTGGTGTACTTTGGGTAGTTCCCAATGATAAAAATATTTGCAGGCCTGCAGCTTGCCTGCATAGAAATCTGCATCGTGGTGCTGGGCCTTGTTCAATGACAGCAAAGCCTGCTCCAGCCATACCCATGCAACTACCGTATGCCCGAAAGCCTCCAGGTACAGAGATGCGTTCGCCAGCGTCTTATTCAAGTCGCCCGCTGCATACAATTGCCTGGTGACAGTTGCCGTACGCTGCAAGGCCTTCGCCAGTGCGCCCGCATATTCAGCCAGTTGCGGCTCCAGAGTCGCCTTGGCGATGGTCTTTTGTATCTCCGCACCCAGTGCCTGGAATGCGGCGCCGTCCTGCATGACGACCTTACGGCCCAGCAAGTCCAGGCCCTGTATCCCGTGCGTACCTTCGTGTATCGGATTCAGGCGGTTGTCGCGGTAAAACTGTTCCACGTTGTATTCGCGGGTATAACCGTAACCGCCATGTACCTGTATTGCCAGGTTATTCGCTTCCAGGCACCATTGCGAAGGCCACGATTTGGCGATCGGCGTCAGGATATCCAGCAGCAGCAAGGCATGTGCCTTTGCTTCCGGCGTCAGCCCGCTGCGCTCTTCGTCCACCAGCCGCGCGCAATACAGGTTCAATGCCAGGCCGCCTTCCACATAGGCCTTTTGCGCCAGCAGCATGCGCTTGACATCGGTATGCTGAATAATCGGCAACTGCGGCGCTGCCGGGTCTTTCGCCTGCGGAGCGCGGCCTTGCGGACGGTTGCGCGCATAATCCAGCGAATGCAGGTAGCCGGTATAACCCAGCATCACGGCGCCGAGGCCGACCCCGATGCGGGCCTCGTTCATCATGTGGAACATATTCGCCAGGCCTTTGTGCAGGCTGCCGACCAGGTAGCCGATGGCGCCGGCCTTGCCCTGCGGCTTGAACTTGCCCTCGCCGAAATTCAACAGGCAGTTGGTGGTGCCGCGATACCCCATCTTGTGGTTCAGCCCCGCCAGTACCACGTCGTTGCGCTCGCCCAGGGAGCCATCCGCATTCACCAGTTTTTTCGGCACGATGAACAGGGATATCCCTTTAACGCCGGGAATCAGCTTGCCGTCTTCGCCCGGCACTTTGGCCAGCACCAGATGCACGATGTTTTCCGACAACTCATGCTCGCCGGCAGATATCCACATCTTGTTGCCGGTCAGCCGGTAGCTGCCGTCGGCCTGCGGCTCGGCGCGGGTGACGATATCGGACAGGCTGGAGCCGGCTTGCGGTTCCGACAGGCACATGGTGCCGAAGAAGCGACCTTCCAGCATGGGCTTGGCAAACAGCCTGATCTGTTCCGGCGTGCCGCATTTCATCAGCGTATTGGCATTGCCTATGGTAAGGAACGGATAGGACGAGGTGCCTACATTGGCGCCTTTGAAGTAGGCAAAACCGGCTTTCTCGACGACACAGGGAAGCTGCATGCCGCCGACGTCAAAATCCTGCCCGGCAGCCATCAGGCCGGCTTCGCAAAAAGCCTTCAGCGCAGTTTTGACTTCGGGAATGATGTGCACCACTTCGCCGTCGAAATGCGGTTCGTTCTGGTCGTTTTTTTTATTGTGCGGGGCAAACAAATCGTTGGCGATCTGTTCGCAGGTATCCATGGCGGCATTGAAAGTTTCGCGGCTATGGTCGGCGAAACGGGGGCGCTCGGTCAGCGATTCGACATTCAGCCACTCATACAGCAAAAAATCGAGGTCGCGCCTGGGGATGATTTTTGATTGCATAGCTAGCCTGCTCAATAGGGTGAGTATATTCGTGGATGCAGAATACCGGCGAAGTACCAGCGAAGTACCGGCGCAAAGCGGGATACAGGCGGGCACTCAAACCCGGCAAACGCGGGCGGTAAGGGATTTTCCCACTTCCGCCGCAGCCCCTGCACTATTGGCAAGGGCTGTTTTTCTCGCTACGGCCTGGGAATCAGACTACTTCAAACAGGCCTGCCGCACCCTGGCCGCCGCCGATACACATGGTCACCACCACATATTTTGCGCCGCGGCGCTTGCCTTCGATCAGCGCATGGCCGGTCAGGCGGGCGCCGGATACGCCGTAAGGATGGCCGACAGCGATCGCGCCGCCGTTCACGTTCAACTTGTCCAGCGGAATACCCAGCTTGTCGGCGCAATACAAGACTTGTACGGCGAAGGCTTCGTTCAGCTCCCACAGGCCGATGTCTTCCACTTTCAGTCCGGCTTTTTTCAGCAGTTTGGGTATGGCAAATACCGGGCCTATGCCCATTTCATCCGGTTCGCAACCGGCAATCGCGAAACCGCGGAAGATGCCCAGCGGCTGCAGGCCTTTTGCTTCGGCAACCTTGCTGTTCATCACGATGGCAACCGAAGCGCCATCCGAGAACTGGCTGGCGTTACCGGCCGAGATTACGCCGCCGGGAACGGCGGAGCGTATTTTTGACACAGCCTCATAGGTAGTGTCGGCGCGAATGCCTTCATCGGCGGAAATGGTGACTTCCTTGCTGACCAGCATGCCGGTCGCCTTGTCGGCCACGCCCATGATGGTCGTCATCGGCACGATTTCGGCATTGAACAGACCGGCGGCCTGTGCTGCCGCAGCGCGCAACTGGCTCTGCACGCCGTATTCATCCTGGCGTTCGCGCGAAATGTTGTAGCGCTTGGCAACGGTCTCTGCCGTCTGGAGCATAGGCCAATACACTTCCGGCTTATGTTCCTTCAACCAAGTTTCCACGATCATGTGGGAATTGGCTTCATTTTGCACGCAGGAAATGGACTCTACGCCGCCTGCCGCATAGATATCGCCTTCACCGGCGATCACGCGCTGTGCAGCGAGGGCAATAGTTTGCAGCCCGGAAGAGCAAAAACGGTTGACGGTCATGCCTGCGGTAGTTACCGGGCAGCCTGCGCGCAAGGCGATCTGGCGCGCGATATTGCTGCCTGTCGCGCCTTCCGGCGTCGCACAACCCATGATGACGTCTTCGACTTCACCGGCTTCGATTTTGGCGCGCCCGATCGCGGCGTTCAACACATGGCCGCCCATGGTGGCGCCGTGCGTCATGTTAAAAGCACCCTTCCAGGATTTTGCCAGGCCAGTACGTGCGGTGGATACGATGACAGCATCAGACATTTTTGTCTCCTAATGGATATAAAGTTAATTTATTGATTAAGTTACTAATTAAGCTGTAAATCACTTGCAGGTCTGCTCAAACAAAATCGGGACAAAGAAGTATCGATTCTTCGCCGTTTCGACCTGCTTGCTTGCATGGACAAATACCAGAATAACATATTTTTAGTACGACCGTTCGCAAAAATATTAACTTATTTTGCAGCTCTTTTCACACTTCTCCCACATCAAATGTTAAATCCATCCCGGAGCCAATTATTAACCAACATGTAAGTTTCTGTAAGATTCAAGAAAGCATGACGTAAGTTTCGCATCGCAGACTGTCATTGCGCAAAAAGTAAGGTAATGCCTCATTCCTTCATTGCACACACATTAGAACATTATTAGGAGACAAGCATGGCAACAGCACCAATTGCAACGTCAGGCGGCATCAGACCGGAATCAGCCGGCGGCATGACGGCAGAGGAGCGCAAGGTTATTTTTGCATCCTCGCTAGGCACCGTTTTTGAATGGTACGACTTTTATCTGTACGGCTCCCTGGCAGCCATCATCGCCAAGCAATTCTTTGCAGGCACCGATCCGAATACGGGCTTCATTTTTGCGCTGCTGGCATTTGCCGCCGGCTTTATCGTCCGCCCATTCGGCGCGCTGGTTTTCGGGCGCCTGGGCGACATGATAGGCCGCAAATACACTTTCCTGGTGACGATCGTGATCATGGGCTCGTCCACGTTCATTGTAGGCTTGCTGCCAAGTTATGCCTCAATAGGCTTGGCTGCCCCTGTCATCCTGATAGCGTTGCGTATCCTGCAGGGCCTGGCGCTGGGCGGTGAATACGGAGGTGCGGCAACCTATGTTGCCGAGCACGCGCCGCACGACAAGCGAGGTGCGTTTACTTCATGGATCCAGACGACCGCTACTTTGGGATTATTTTTGTCTCTGCTAGTGATACTCGGCACTCGCACCGCCATCGGCGAAGCCGCATTTACAGAGTGGGGCTGGCGCGTGCCGTTCCTGGTCTCCGTATTCTTGCTGGCCATTTCAGTCTGGATCCGCCTGTCGATGAGCGAATCTCCAGCGTTCGCCAAAATGAAAGCCGAAGGCAAGACCTCCAAGGCGCCGCTGACCGAATCCTTCGCACAGTGGAAAAACGCGAAGGTCGTGATTTTGGCCTTGATCGGCCTGACTGCCGGCCAGGCCGTGGTCTGGTACACCGGCCAGTTCTATGCGCTGTTCTTCCTGACACAGACCCTGAAGGTGGACGGCGCCACGGCAAATATCCTGATCGCCGCGTCGCTGCTGGTAGGCACGCCATTCTTTATCATTTTCGGCACTCTGTCGGACAAGATCGGTCGTAAGATGATCATCATGGGCGGCTGCCTGCTCGCTGCGGTGACCTATTTCCCCATCTTTGGCGGCTTGACCCACTACGCGAACCCCGCATTAGAGACCGCCCTGAAGAATTCGCCAGTGGTAGTCGTGGCTGACCCCGCCTCGTGCAGCTTCCAGTTCAACCTGACCGGTCAAAAGAAATTCACTTCGTCTTGCGACATCGCCAAGCAGTTCTTGGCCGCTAGCTCGGTGAACTATACGAACGAAGCTGCCCCCGCCGGCAGCGTAGCCAAGATCAAGATCGGCGATAAGGAGCTGTCGGCGTTTGATGCAAAACTGACTCCCGATGGCCTCAATTTTGACGCGGACAGCAAGAAATCAGAGACTGAATTCAAGAAGCAGGCTGGCGACGCCATCAAGGCCGCCGGCTATCCTGCCAAGGCCGAGCATATACCATTCGCCTCCAGCAATTGGTGGATGATCCTGGGCTTGCTGTTCATCCTGGTGCTCTATGTAACGATGGTCTACGGCCCGATCGCCGCCATGCTGGTTGAAATGTTTCCGACTCGCATCCGCTACACCTCGATGTCACTGCCTTACCATATCGGTAACGGCTGGTTTGGCGGACTGTTGCCAACCACGGCGTTTGCGCTGGTCGCGTTCAAGGGCGACATCTACTATGGCCTGTGGTATCCGATCATCATCGCACTGATGACTTTTGTGGTCGGCATGTTGTTCGTAAAAGAAACCAAGGACGTTAACATCTACGCCGCAGACTAAACCTGCCGGCCAAACTTCCTGCAAAGCCGCCAGATCCTGGCGGCTTTTTTTTCGCATCAACCAAAAATTAAAGCCCGGACAGGGGCAGCCAGCCGCTCATTCTGAGCTCTGCTTTTCCGTCAACACAGCTCAGTTGCGCATCACCGCCGAAAGCCAGGGTCGCCTTATCCTTGATATGGCCGAACGGCAATCCTGTCAATATGGGGACGGGAATGATCCCGCGCAGATAGCGCACCATTTCGTCAAAATTATAGCCATTGTCATTGGGTCCCAACTGATATGCGGAGAAGTCGCCCAATACGATGGCGCGCTGCTTTGCCAGTATCCCGGCATAGTGCAGCTGCAAGATCATGCGCTCCACCCTGTACGGATGCTCGCCCACGTCTTCGACAAACAGGATGCCGCCGTCCACTTCCGGAAAGAACGGCGTGCCGATCAGGTGCGTCAGCATCGCCAGGTTGCTGCCCCATAGCTTTCCTGCGACGCTGACATCCCGGCTGCCGGCAGCGTCGAAGCTGATCGCGTGCGTACCGCCGTGCAGGCAATCGACAAAATTCTTGATAGTGAAATCGCTGGTTTCTGTACGGGAGAAATCATCGCACAGCATGGGGCCGGCAAAGCTGACGGCACCGGTCTTGGCCAGCAACGCCAGCTGAAAGGCGGTGAAATCGCTGTGCCCGACAAAACGCTTGCCGCTGTCTGCCAGGTGCTGGAAATCCAGCTGCGGCAACAGACGGCTGAGGCCGTAGCCGCCGCGCAAAGCCATCACGACCTGCACATCCGGATTATCGGCGGCGGCATGAATCTGCTCGATACGCACCGCATCGGTGGCGCCGAAACGCTGATATTTCTGCTCTGGCTGGTAATAATTATGGACCGTGAAGCCTTGCTGCTCCAGTGCCAGCAGACCGCGCTGTATTACGCTGTCATCCATGGCGCCGCCGCTGGCGGCGACAATTGCAATACCGATAGGGGAAGTCAAGATCTGTTTCCGTTGAGGCTAGTTAAAAGATGACCCAACGGAAATTATAGGCTAAGGCTTAAGATTTTGTGAGGAGAGAATTGCCTTCTGCCTGCAAACGTTTACGCTCGGCGGCTTCTTGCCGGCGCGAAGAGAAGAAATCTTTCAGCAGATTGCCGCACTCCTCCGCCATCACGCCACCGACGACGCTGGTATGGTGATTCAACTTTTCCTGCTCGAACAGGTTCAGCACCGAACCGCAGGCGCCCGTCTTGGGATCGCTGGCGCCGTAGATCACCCGTGACAAGCGGGCGTGCATCATGGCGCCGGAACACATCACGCAAGGTTCCAGGGTGACATACAATTCGCAGCCCGGCAGACGATAGTTGCCCAGCACTTCCGCGGCGGCACGCAAGGCCATGATTTCGGCATGCGCGGTGGGGTCATGTTTGGCTATCGGATGATTGTAGCCGGCGGCGATGACCTCGCCATCCTTGACCACCACGGCGCCGACGGGCACCTCGCCCAATGCGCGGGCGTATTGCGCCTGTACATAGGCCAACTGCATGAAATCCTGATCAGTCATCGCGAGCTTGCCTAACCGTCTATCTCGGCCCAGCAATTGGGTGTTTCATACAAGGTGACTTTTTGCAGGGAAAGCACGCGGCCGTAGCGGTCGTGATAGACATCCTTCAGGATGTCGAACGCGATCTTGGCCAGGTTCTCCACAGTGGGAACCCGGTCTATCACTACCGTTTTATGGTTGGGCAGCGTATCCAGGAACTGACGAACCGCGGCATCCTTTTCATATACGATAAAAGCGTGATCCCACAGGTCGACCAGATACTGGTTTGCCAATGCCTTGATGTCGCCAAAATCCATGATCATGCCGTTGTCGGATTTGCCATCCTGCTGCACCACTTCGCCCGTCAGGGTGATCAGCAAAGTATAGCGATGCCCATGCAGGTTGCGGCATTGGCTGTTGTGGTCGGGAATCCGGTGTCCGGCATCGAATTCCACTTTTCTTGTAATCGTAAGCATCTGGGGTTAGGACATTAAGTAGTAGGTGAGCAACAATTGAACTGCCTTCACGCATGCTCAATTAGAAAATATTTATCCACGAAAAACACGAAAGGCACAAAAGAAAATCTCTAGCGCCATCTTTTATTATTTGTTTTTTTTCGTGGCTTTCGTGTTTTTCGTGGACAAGCTAAGCATCAAGGTATTTGCAGCAGCTTGTGCGTCTGCAGGCTCAGCTTCCATTTCGGATTCTGTTTGCAATGTTCAATCGCCAGCCGGAGATTTTTCTCAAGGTCCGGGCCATCCATCGCCTGCACAAAGAAATGCTTGAAATCCAGCGCTTCGTAGTCGCGCAGCACCTGCTTGAACTGGGGCATCACCACCTTCAGCTCACTGCCCTTGCGCACCACCAATTCAGAGCCCATCTTCGGGCTGACACAGATCCAGTCGACACCGTCAGGTACCGGCAAGGTGCCATTGGTTTCTATCGCAATCTCAAAACCTGCCTTGTGCATGCTGGCGATTAAAGCGGCATCCAGTTGCAACAAGGGTTCGCCGCCGGTAAATACGACATACTTGCTGGCCGGATAGCTCTGCGGCCACAGGCTATCGATCTCTGCCGCCAGCGCATCGCTATCCCTGAACTTGCCGCCGCGCTCACCATCGGTACCGACAAAGTCGGTATCGCAAAACTGGCAAACCGCCGTCGCCCTGTCCGCCTCCCTGCCGGTCCACAAATTGCAGCCGGAAAAGCGGCAGAACACGGCCGGGCGGCCGGCATGATTGCCCTCGCCCTGCAAGGTATAAAAAATTTCTTTGATACTATAAGTCACTGCATAACCTCAACAAGGGCGCGCCATAGCCAGGAATACCCATAACGCGCCTGAACTCCCGATTATTCCCCACTCAATCATCAATAACCGAGAAAGCACCAATAACGACGCGGCTTTTGCGCATCCATTTCAGAAAATACCATGAAAAATACCATGTTTATCCGTTGGCCCGTTCTGAATAATTCGCAATCCGTTGATGACCATAAGTTCACCGAGGAAGTCGCACCCCTCGCAAAATCGATGGAAATGGGTCGAAGGCTGAAAAACAAGAAAGTATATTACAAATCAATGTGTTACGCAATTTCTCAGCAATCTCGCGAAGGTAACGAGTATGCCTTCTGTGGACCGTGCAGTGCTAGCCGCTGGCGTTGACCAGTCGAATGGAAACGGAAGCATTGCTGCGGGAGACACACGGCCTATTTGTCTACCTGGGCGTATCACGCGCCATTGTCAAGGATGGTGACGCCTACCCCGCCCGGCACCTTCATTGGGCAAATTCAAGCCGCGCGCCCAGCCTGAATTCGGCCGGGCATCAGCTTTGTCTACACGCGGCATCATTTGAAAACAGGATTAATCAACCGCCTTGACCGTATCCTCAACTACCTTCTTCGCATCCCCGAACACCATCATGGTCTTGTCTATGTAGAACAACTCGTTGTCCAGCCCGCCATAGCCCGAGGCCATAGCGCGCTAGTTGACGATCACGGTCTTGGCTTTGTAGACTCCCACGATAAACATGCCGGCAATCGATGACTTCGGCATGTAAATACAGGAAATATGACAATGTTTAGATGACTGGAAATGTATATAGCTTTGCAGAGATACGGACCTGCAGGAGTTGAACAAAAGTTTTCAAGGGATGCGGCATGTACAGCAACCTGGTACGACTGTGACGCAATTCGTGACGATTCAGATCTTTTGAAAGAAGGTATATAGATGATGGCCAGCCTACACTATCAGAAGACCCATAGGGCGCAACTATTAAATACGAGTGGCGCGCTGTATATTGGAAGCATTTCACTATGCAGCGCCCACCGGAAGATTGTTTTTCAGAAAATTATTATGACTTTGTCTCTGGAGCTACTGCTCTTCATTGAAAATTCCCGCTGGTCCCCTGGCCTGACCGAGCCACAAATGACGCGCCTTCGTCAAGACATTTTTGAGCGGTCGTATTCCGCCGGCGCAATCATTTGCTCTCGAGGATCACCGGCAGATCACTGGCTCGGTTTGATCGAGGGTATGGTGAAAGTTGATACCGTTTCGCAGGACGGGCGATCTACAACCTTTGCCGGGGTACCTGCCGGCGCCTGGTTTGGGGAAGGTGTAGTACTGAAAAGCGATCCTCGGCCGTACTCGGTAGTAGCGCTACGCGACAGCAAGTTGGCATTTGTTCCGCGGCAAACATTCGAATGGTTGCTTCAGAACAGTACCTCATTCAGCCGGTATGTCATTGATCAACTCAACTCACGATGTGGGTACTACGTTGCCTTGATTGAAAACCGTCGTCTGTGTGAAGCTTCGGCCAGGGTGGCTTTCTGCCTGTCAGAATTGTTTAATCCCCAACTGTACCCCACTACCGAGCGCACACTCAAAATTTCGCAAGAGGAGATTGGGCGACTATCCGGGCTATCAAGGCAAAATACCAACCGAGCTCTCCGTGAACTCGCAGATGCCAATCTATTAGCTATTGAGTACGGATCAATCGTGATCCTGGATCTGCCTAGGCTTCGCGAGTTCTCTCACTTCGGCAACTAACCTCGGCAAGCAGCTACCAGCTGCATAGAGCAAAGAGATACGGTGTGCGTGGAAGAACGAGCACCGTATCTTGGCTGTCAAAATACTAAACGCGCGATAAACCGGTAATAGCTGCCCGGCTGCCAGCTTCGTCCCGAAGTCGGAATTTTTGAATTTTTCCAGTTCCAGTTTTTGGTAACGTACAGAAGACTACCTTTTTAGGGCATTTGAAATGAGCAAGCCTCGCCTTGCAGAAGGAAATAACTTCTTGCTCACTCGGAGCCTCGACATTTGGCTTAAGTTCAATAAATGCACAAGGAGTTTCTCCCCATTTTGCGTCAGGTTGCGAAACTACGGCAGCAATCAATACTGCCGGATGACCGTGCAAAACATCTTCGACTTCTACCGATGATATGTTTTCTCCGCCGGAAATAATGATGTCTTTTGAACGATCTGTGATCTGAACGTAACCGTCAGGATGGACGATCGCAACATCACCGGTATGGAACCATCCTCCGTCAAATGCATCACGTGTCGCCTCCTCATTTTTCAAATACCCTTTCATCACGATATTTCCACGAAGCAATAGTTCTCCCTGAGTCCTTCCATCGAACGGAACGGGCTCCAACGTATCCGGGTCAGCCACCCGCAAACCTTCAAGCCCCGCAGCACGGTTACCTTGCCGAGCCATGAGACGTGCCTGCTGGTCCATCGTATGCTTGTTCCATTCGGGGTGATTAAAACAACTGACCGGTGTTCCGGAGGCCTCCGTAATTCCGTATACGTGTTCAACTTCGAAGCCTAGTTCAATCACCGCTTTGAGCACCGCTGCGGGTGGCGGGGAGCCAGCAGTTCGAACGCGAACATTCCGTGGCAATTGCCTTCGTTCAGTTTCTGGCGCGCTTGCAATTGAAGCAAGGACAATCGGCGCCGCGCAGAAATGATCGACCCCATAATTGGCAATAGCATCGAATATGTTCTTGGCATTTACCTTCCGCAAACATACGTGTGTACCACCAGTTGCAGTAATAGCCCAGGTGAAACACCAACCGTTGGCGTGGAACATCGGCAGCGTCCAAAGATAGACAGGGCTACGCGGCATGCCCCAGTCAGTCAATTGCAGCATGCTCATGAGGTACGTCCCCCGATGGCTGGGTACGACACCCTTTGGATCCGATGTCGTACCAGAGGTGTAATTCAATGCGATCGCATCCCATTCGTCGGCAGGCAAGATTCCTTCAAAATCGGGATTTCCTTCCTTAAGGAACTGTTCATATTCAAGCTCACCAATGGACTTTCCCGGAGGAGCCTCAATATCTGCGACGTCGATCACGAGCGGTCGGTTGGACATGGTTGCAAGTGCCTGTTCGGCTAGCGCAGAGAACTCGCGGTCAACGAAAAGTACTTTGCATTCTCCATGCATCAGAATGAATTTCACACCATCCGCATCGAGTCGGCAGTTAACGGCGTTGAGAACGGCTCCGCTAAGAGGCACTCCCAAATGAGCTTCAAGCATGGCGGGCGTATTGGGCGCGAGGATAGAGACAGTATCTCCGCGCTTCACACCTCGCTTGGCAAGTGCGCTAGCCAGTCGCCGGCAGCGGTGACGCGTTTCTGCCCAGGTCTGACGTAAATCGCCGTGAATGATGGCGATCCGATCAGGAAATTGATCTGCACTTCGATCGAGAAAGTGCAACGGCGTCAATGGGACGTGATTAGCATCGGTCCGCCCTAGACCAGTCTCGTAAATGTTAGCGCTCATGGCTGTCTCCTGATTGTTATGAAATTATAGAGGCGAGCATTCCGGATGCTTCGCCATTATTCGCTGCGACGCTCGGACTCTCCCGTTGAGTGGTTGAATCAGAAGCCGCTCATCAGAGCTACTTTAGGCGCTCTGCGTCGTCCAGACTGTCCCAAAAAAGACATTGGCCGGCTTTAGAACCAGGTGATGCGCGAAAAATGCCCTGTTCACCACAATGTCTTGTTGAGGACAACATCCTTCATTTTTTGCCACTAATCTCTGGCAACACAAAGCCGTTTGATGATGCTTTGTTTTAAAAATCAAGGAGACAGTGATGGAAAGAAACAGTCCACCGCCTGAGATTGGCGTGGAACTTTTACGTAAGGCTGTCGAATGGGCAATCAAGTCCCGTCGCAGCGTAAGGGCATTTTTGCCTACTTCAATTCCTCAAGAAACGGTGGAGTCGATCCTGGATGTTGCTCGCTTTTCTGCAACGGGAGTCAACGTTCAGCCATGGCAGGTGCATGTCGTGACTGGCGATGCAAAAGAACGTCTATGTCGCGCAATCCAGCAGGTGAATGACAATCCGCATCTGGCCGAAGCACATCAAGATGAATGGGACTATTACCCGCGCGAATGGATATCACCCTATGTAGACAGAAAGCGAAACGTGGGATGGGAGTTGTACGGATTGCTGGGAATCGAAAAAGGCGACAAAGAAAAAATGCACGCCCAGCATAGCCGTAACTATCGTTTTTTTGATGCTCCGGTAGGTTTTCTTTTCACTATAAATCGCGTCATGCAGCAAGGAAGTTTGCTCGACTACGGCATGTTTTTGCAAAACATTATGGTCGTGGCAAGAGCGCACGGCTTGAGCACCTGTCCACAAGCCGCATTCATGAAATATCACAGGATTATCGCCAAGGAACTCAATTTAAGCCCGGATGAGCTGTTCTTGTGCGGCATGAGTCTCGGATATGCATCTCCTGAACACGTAGAAAATTCGCTCGTTACCGAGCGAGAGGACGTTACTGCATTCGCAAAATTTTATTCCCGGTAGTAAAGAAATTACATTAAAAAATCAAAGGAGACAAACATGAAATTCAAGTTACCCGTTACCAGCGCACGCTTACGCTTGGTTTGCGTCGCTGGGTCGGTATTGGTGATCGTGGCCGGTTGTGGTGGTGGAAGCGATCCGGCAACATCAACTGTTGCGGCGAAAACATCGGCTGAAATGTGTGCAGCGATGCAGGGACTCGATGTTCCGGCATTGGAGATTGGACTACCTACGTCCGGAGCGTCGATTGCGAGTGCGACTCTGATCGCAGCGACGGCAAAGGACAACATTTCCGGCGAGTATTGCAAGGTACTAGGAAAAATCCAACCGGTGGATTTTTCGGCTCCCGACATCCGCTTTGAAGTGGATTTACCCAGCGTTTGGAACGGAAAATCCGTCCATTTTGGCGGCGGCGGGCTAGACGGCACTATCCCGGCGACTACTGGCTTTACCAGTTCCAGCCTCACCTTCACTGAAGTTAACGGAGCAAAGACTCCGCTGGCGCGCGGGTACGTGACTCTCGGGAGCGATAGTGGGCACCAAGGGAACGCTTCGGAGGGTACGTTCTTGCAAAACGACGAGGCCATGGCCAATTACGCTGGAGAACATGTTAAAAAGACGCACGATGTTGCCCAATTTCTAGCGAAGAATCGCTATGGAGCACCTTTCTCTCATAGCTATTACGTCGGTGGCTCGGGTGGTGGGCGCCAGGGTCTCGTGGCAGCACAGAGATACCCTGCCGATTATGATGGAGTTATCGCCACATACCCCGCGTCGGAACTCTTGGGGCTGTCATTTCAGATGGGCCGAGTTTCACAAGCCTCTCTCGCTCCTGGCGGGTTTATCAGCGTCGCGAAGGCATCTGTTCTGAAAGCCGCAGTTATGGCGCAATGCGACAGTCTGGATGGTGCGACAGACGGCATAATAAGCAATCCCGCGTTGTGCCATTTCGATCCGGCGACCATCCGTTGCCCCGGGGGCGTCGACTCAGGCAATACCTGCCTGTCGGATGCTCAAATCAATACGGTCAATACCATGGCGACGCCACTTGTCACTAGCTTTGACTTCGCAAACGGCATCCGCACTATCCCCGCGTACAACATTCTCTCCGGCACTGATTTCTGGAATCCCTATATAACCCCGCTGGGAACTTCCGCACAAAATGCGATCGTGGATCCGGCAACTGCCGCCGCAGGTCAAGGATCTTTTTTCTATTCATTCCCGAATGGCCTGGTCAGATTCGCTATTGCGCGAAATCCCGCTATCGACTTGATGACTTTCAATTTTTCAAATCCGGGAGCTCTCACTGACAGAACGAGAACGGTGAGTAATCTGATGGATGCCACGAGTACCGATATGACAGCTTTCAAAAATCGTGGCGGAAAATTGATTCTTCAACATGGGCAATCAGATCAGTTTATTCCTGCGCAAATGTCAATTGATTACTACAACCGGTTGCTGGCATCTTACGGACAAGGAGAGCTCTCGTCGTTTCTCAAATTCTACCTTGTGCCAGGTGGATCACATGGTTATGGTGGCCAATTCGAAGGCGCATATGACGGGCTGACAGTGCTGGACAACTGGGTTACAAAAGGAGTGACTCCGAGCAATCTGGTCATCACTGATATGAATTCTCCGACTGCCGGCCGGACTCGTCCACTGTGCGAGTATCCGCAATGGCCGAAGTACATCGCTGGCGACGTCAACGTTGCTTCAAGTTTCTCCTGCTCCAATTGACCATGATCCGGGAAGGCGCAGCCCCCTGAAATCCGCGCAAGCTGCGGCCGACTCTTTTAGGCGGTTAGCATGCGGACCATTCGGTTGGCGCCCCCCCCATTCGAAAATACGCCCCCCCTGAATGCATAGAAACTCGCTCGTTACTGAGCGAGAGGGGGCACCGCATTCGCAATATTTTATTCCAGATAGTAAAAAACAATATTCAAAAAAACGGAGGAAGACATGCATCAGATTGACGTACGCAAGGTGGCTGACGGCGCTTCATTTAATCGATTCCACGCCCTTGTTCTTTTTTGGGGAGTGCTAATCCTGGTTTTAGACGGATACGATCTGGCAGTGGTTGGTGCTGCATTGCCCTCGATCATGAAAGAGATGGGCGTAGACGCTTCTAAAGCGGGTTTTATGGCAAGTTCCGCGTTATTCGGCATGATGTTTGGAGCGATGTTCTTCGGTACGCTCGCCGATAAGGTTGGGCGACCATTGATGATCTCAATAAGTATTGGGACGTTTAGCGTCTTTACTGCGGCAACTGGTCTGACGCATGAACCCATCAGCTTCAGTATCTGCAGGCTTATAGCCGGCCTTGGGATCGGCGGGGTCTTGCCGATTGTAACCGCCCAGATGGCGGAGTTTTCGCCCACCAAAATTCGCGCCCGGCTAGTGACACTGGTTTTTGCGGGTTACTCGGTTGGCGGAGTCCTGGTCGCTTTAACCGGGAAGACTTTAATCGAGTCCTATGGCTGGCAGTCCGTATTCTTCGTGGCGGGTATTCCGGTACTCCTGATTCCATTTATTTTGAAGACGATGCCGGAATCCATGCCCTTTCTGATCAAGCAAGGGCGATATGACGAATTGCGCCGGATCGTCAACAAATTAGTACCTGGCAATCAGTTCAACGGCAGCGAAAAATTCGTAGTTCCCGCCAGCGACTTGTCCAATAGCGCTCCGGTAGCCAAACTATTTCTTGAAGACCGCGGGTTCAGCACCAGCATGATCTGGGTTGCCTTCTTCATGGGGTTATTTATGGTGTACTCGCTAAGCTCATGGCTCACTAAGCTCATGGCGATGGCTGGATACAGCCTGGGTTCAGCCTTGAATTTCGTTCTGGTTTTTAACATCGGCGCGATTGTAGGTGCAGTTACGGGCGGTTGGCTGGGAGATAAATACAACATCAAGTACGTGCTGGTGGCGTTCTATGCGCT
>DATHMC010000113.1:0-20121 GCA_035487495.1 Undibacterium sp. | reverse complement strand
GGATGCATGATCCTACACCACGCGCCACAACGCAAACAGCAGCAAGGTGTAGAACGCCGCCACGATGTCATCCCACATCACGCCGAAGCCGCCTTTGATGTGCTGGTCGAACCAGCGTATCGGCGGCGGCTTCACCATGTCGAAAAAGCGGAACCAGACGAAGGCCCAGCATTGCGTGGAAAAATCGGCCGGCACGATGAAGATGAGCACCAGCCAGAAGGCGATGATCTCGTCCCACACCATGCTGCCGTGATCGGCAACGCCCATATGGCGGCCGGTGACCTGGCAAGCCCAGACCCCGATGAAAAAACCGACGACGATGATGATGGACCAGTTGAAGGCGGTAAAAATTTCCGGCCAGCGCGAGCTCAGTACATTAAATGCCAGCCATGCAAACAGGGTGCCCGAGGTGCCGGGCATGATGGGCGAGAGGCCGCTGCCGAAACCCTGGGCCAGGAAATGCGCCGGATGCGCCAGCATGAAGCGAGCCGTGGGCTTGGTGATTTTTGCGGTCTGGCCGTGCTCTAGTGTCGTCATGGAGTCATGCGCTGGTGAAGTGATCGAAGGAATGTATGTTCATGCTGAGCGGCTGGCCGTCTGCACCGACCAGGCGCAGGCCGCCGGCCTGCTCTATGCTGCCTATGCGGGTGACCGGCGTGCCGCTGCTTGCGCCGGCCGCAATCACCTCGGCACGCTTTGCCGCAGGCGCGGTGAAGCAGATTTCATAGTCGTCGCCGCCGGCCAGCGTGTATTGGCGGCGGATTTCCTGTACTTGCCGGCTGAGCACGGGGCCTGCCGGCAGCGAATCCAGTTGCAGGCAGGCGCCGACGCCAGAGCGCTCCAGCACGTGCCCGAGATCTCCGGCCAGCCCGTCAGAGATATCCAGCGCCGCATGGGCAATGCCGCGCAGCGCCATGCCCAGTTCTATGCGCGGGCTGGGCTGGTGCATGCGCAGCGCCGCCAGGCTGTGTTCGCTGTCATCCATGCGTATCAACTCTGTATGTTCTTTCCAGTAGCCAGCCAGCGCCAGGCGCGCATCGCCCAGCGTGCCGGACACCCAGATATCGTCGCCGACCTGCGCGGCATCGCGGCGCAATGCCTGGCCGGGGGGGATTTCGCCGAAGATCGTGATGCAGATGTTCAGCGGCCCCTTGGTCGTATCGCCGCCTATCAGGGCGCATTGATATTTGTCTGCCAGCGCCAGCAAGCCGGCGGAAAACGGCGCCAGCCATGCGGGGTTGGCTTCCGGCAGCGACAGCGCCAGCGTAAATGCCAGCGGCTCGGCGCCCATCGCCGCCAGATCGGACAGGTTCACCGCAAGGCATTTGTGGCCGAGCATGGCCGGGTCCGCATCCGGGAAGAAATGACGGCCGGACACCAGCATGTCGCTGGAGATTGCCAATTGCATGCCCGGCGTGGGATTGAGCAACGCGCAGTCGTCGCCTATGCCCAGCGCTATGCGGGGATCGGCGCTGGCGCCGGTATGGGCGGGGCGCGCGAAATAGTGTTTGATGAGATCGAATTCTGACAGCATGCCAACATTGTACAGAAGCTTCTAGACATGGGGTTGCCTGGCTATTGTGGTGTCGGGGCGGCAGTATGAAAACGTGACTATCTCATATCACTTTTTGTCTCTCAGCCCAATATCGGCCAAGGCTTAACCCGCCAGCTCGGCCAGCAACGCCTGCCGCAAGCCGGCGTCCTGCGGCGCCACCGCAAAACCTGCCATCACATCCTGCTCGGTAAAAAAACGGCAGATGGTGCTGGCGTCGCGCTGCTCGGTTTCCCAGCGGCCTGCCGGTGCGTGCTGCGGGGCCGGGCTTATCAGGGCCAGCGGGTAGCTTGGGGTCTTGACGATTACCGGGCTGGGCTTCAGGTCGATCTCGGTCGGGTTTCCGGTCAGGGTTTTGGCGATGGCGCGGGCGGCGCTCATCAGCGGCGCGATATACGGCAGGGTGCGGCTGGAGCCGTCTTCTGCAAACGTGTATTGCGCGCAGTCGCCGAGCGCATACACGTCCGGCGCGCTGGTTTTACCTGTGGTGTCGATCAGGATGCCCCTGTCGGTGGCCAGTTGGGCCGCTTGCGCCACGCACAAGTCCGGGCGCAGGCCGACCGCGGACAGGATGACGTCGCTGTCGACGGTATCGCCGTTGGCCAGCGTGACGGCCAATTGTTCGCCGTTGCTGTTGATGCTGGCGGCGGTTGTGCCCAGCTTTAACTGGATATTGCGCGCAGTCAGCGCAGTGTGCAGGCCCAGCGCCAGCGCGGCGGGCGCGAGCGCCGCCAGCGGTATCGTGTTGGGGTCGATCAGGGTCACCTGATGGCCGGCGCCCGCCAGGTCGTCGGCGAACTCGCAGCCTATCAGGCCGGCGCCGAGTATCGCCACCTTGGCCGGGTGCGGCAGCTTGTGGATCTGATCGCGGAAGACCGCATAGTCGGCGATGTCATTGACCGACAATACTTGATCGGCGGCATCGCCTGCTATATGCAGGCGTATCGCTTTGGCGCCGGTGGCGATGACCAGTTTGGCGTAGTCGAAGTTGCCGGCACTGGTGCTGACCGTTTTATTGGCGGTGTCTATATTGCTGACGGTGGTTTTGGTCAGTATCCTGGCGGCGACTTGTTCTGCCATTTTTTCTGCGCTTTGGGTTACCAGTTGCGCGGCTTGCTTGCCTTGCGCAAAGGCGTTCGACAGCATGGGCTTGGAATAGAAGCCGCCGTCGTCGGCGGTGATGATCAGCAGCGGGGTGGTTTTATCCAGCTTGCGGAATTCTCGGGCTACTGTGTAGCCGGCTAGGCCGGTGCCTATGATGAGGATGGGGGTCATGTTTGGTGCCGTTTATATGCTGTGCGCGATTAATGGATTCTGGCAGTGATTTTAGATTGCTGGCCGGGGGTAGCCCGGCTGCTACTTACTTTCTTTGCTTCGCCAAAGAAGAGTAAGCAAAGAAAGGCGACCGCAGACTTGCCCTACGGGTGATGGCGCAAAGCGCCATCACATTTTGTGCATTACAAAAAATGGGAAATAGACGAAACTCGCCTTCGGCTCAAACAACGTCTGTTTCGGATCCATTTTCTGTAGCTCACAAAATGCAGCGTCCCGAGCGGATTAAGGTCAAAGACAACTTCAACCCCAAAACCAGACTGCTGTGGATTTAAGAATCTGCGTTCTATAATTTCTTAGGTAAGATTTACGCCGTACTATCTCAGCCAGGGAATTCAAACTCACCACGTCATTCCCGCGAAAGCGGGAATCCATTTTTTGCCGGAATCGACAATGGGTCCCTGCTTTCGCGAGGACGACGCTGTGGGACTTGCGGCGCCTCATATTTGCGTTAGCCCTATTAAATTTCAATCATCTCAAAATCCGCCTTGGCGACGCCGCAATCCGGGCACTCCCAGTCTGCGGGGATGTCGTCCCAGCGGGTGCCGGGGGCGATGCCTTCTTCGGGCAGGCCGGCCGATTCGTCATAGATGAAGCCGCATACGATGCATTGGTAAGTTTTCATAATATCCTTGGAGTAGTTCAATAATTAATCACAGGTTCTCAAGCTTTTACTGAATCCAGCACTGCCTTGTAGTGGTTCGCATGGCGTTCTTCCACCTTGGCCAGCGCGGCGAAGCGTTTGGCGGCTATTTCCAGTGTGCGTTTGAACTGTTCTGCGTGTTCTTTGGATTCGGCAATTTGCTCGTCGTATTCGGCGACCGCGGCGTCGTTGCCTTCCTGTATCGCCAGGTGGCGGAACTTTGGATACATTTCGGTGTATTCATAGGTTTCGCCTTCGATTGCGATTTCCAGCGCTTTTTCCGGGGTCAGCTGGGCTTTGGGATACAGCAGGTCCAGGTGGCCGAAGGCGTGCATGACTTCCTGCTCGGCGGTCGCTTCAAATGCTTTTGCCACTTCTTCTGCGCCTGCTTCGCGCGCCAGCTTGGCGAAGTAACGGTATTTGATATGTGCCATGGATTCGCCGGCAAAGGCGGCTTCCAGGTTTTCGATGGTGACGGATTTCACTGTGTTGGCTTGGGCACTCATGGCTTTTCCTATCGTGGTGAGGGGGGGTTATTTGTATTTGCTATCAATTTGAGTTGAATGATAGGGTAAAGGCTATTGACTAGATAATTGATTATTTATACTGAATCGATAGTAATTTTCTATATGCGAACTTGTTACTCCTAAAATATGCATTTGTTTATGCGTAAAAGTCATAGCAGTCGTACAAATACGTATAAAGTTAGAGTATCCCCTCTGTTAAAATCGTACGCTTTCAGTAAGCTAAAGAAGGAAGGTCCCATAGCATGGATTCGTCATCAGCAGATCAAAAAGAACAATTACGTCAACAGTTGCGTCAGGCAGCCTTGGAATACCACGAGTGTCCGACTCCCGGCAAAATCAGTGTCACGCCGACCAAGCAATTGACGAATCAACGCGATCTGGCCCTGGCGTATTCCCCTGGTGTGGCCGCTCCCTGCGAAGAGATCGTTGCCGATCCCGCTGCCGCCTTCAAATACACCGCGCGCGGCAACCTGGTCGGCGTGATTACCAACGGCACTGCAGTGCTGGGCCTGGGCAATATCGGCCCGCTGGCCTCCAAGCCGGTGATGGAAGGCAAGGGCGTGCTGTTCAAGAAATTTGCCGGCATCGACGTCTTCGATATCGAGATCAATGAGATGGACCCGGACAAGCTGGTGGACATCATTGCATCGCTGGAGCCTACTTTCGGCGGTATCAACCTGGAAGACATCAAGGCGCCCGAGTGTTTTTATATAGAACGCAAGCTGCGCGACCGCATGAAAATCCCGGTCTTCCATGACGACCAGCACGGTACGGCGATCATCGTCGGCGCGGCGATACTGAACGGCTTGAAGGTGGTCGGCAAGAGCATCAAGGAATGCAAGCTGGTGGTTTCCGGCGCCGGCGCCGCCGCGCTGGCCTGCCTGGACCTGATCGTCGATATCGGCTTCCCAATTGAAAACATTTTCGTGACCGACCTGGCCGGTGTGGTTTATAAAGGCCGTGCTGAGCTGATGGACCCGGACAAAGAGCGCTTTGCGCAGGAAACCCCGGCCCGTACCCTGGCTGAAGTGATAGACGGCGCCGATGTTTTCCTCGGCTTGTCTGCCGGCGGCGTATTGAAGCAGGATATGGTCAAGAAAATGGCCGCCAAGCCGCTGATCCTGGCGCTGGCCAATCCTAATCCCGAAATCCTGCCGGAAGATGTCAAGGCGGTGCGCGACGACGCCATCATGGCGACCGGCCGTTCCGACTATCCGAACCAGGTCAATAACGTCCTGTGCTTCCCGTACATCTTCCGCGGTGCGCTGGATTGCGGCGCGACCACGATCACGCGCGAGATGGAAATCGCCGTGGTGCACGCGATCGCCGAACTGGCGCAGGCGGAACAGTCCGATATCGTGGCGTCCGCCTACGGCATCAGCAATCTGGCCTTCGGCCCTGAATACCTGATCCCCAAGCCTTTCGATCCGCGCCTGATGATCAAGATTGCGCCGGCAGTGGCCAAGGCGGCGGAAGAATCCGGCGTGGCAGCGCGCCCCATCAAGGACATGCAGGCCTATATCGACAGGCTGCAGCAGTTTGTCTACCATAGCGGCACTTTCATGAAGCCACTGTTCCAGGTAGCGAAGAAGGCGCCGAATGAACGCAAGCGCATCGTGTTTGCCGAGGGCGAGGAAGAGCGCGTCTTGCGCGCAGTCCAGGTGATCGTCGATGAAAACCTGGCCAAGCCTATCCTGGTCGGACGTCCCAACATCCTGGCGGAACGCATCGTCAAATTCGGCCTGCGCCTGCGCGCCGGCATCGATTTTGAAGTGATCAACCCGGAATACGATCCACGCTATCGCGACTACTGGCAGACCTATTATGCAATGACCTGCCGCCAGGGCAATACCCAGGAATACTCCAAACTGGAAATGCGCCGCCGCCATTCGCTGATAGGCGCGATGATGATCCACAAGGGCGACGCCGACGGCATGATCTGCGGCACCTTCGGCACCACCGGCCTGCACCTGAACTACATCAACCAGGTGCTGGGTAAGCGCGACGGCGTGAACGTGTACGCCGCAATGAACGCGCTGATCCTGCCGGACCGTCAGGTCGTCGTGGTCGATACCCACGTCAACGAAGACCCGAGCGCAGAACAGATCGCCGAGATCACGATTTTGGCGGCGGAAGAAATGCGCCGCTTCGGCATCCTGCCGCGCGCGGCCCTGCTGTCGCACTCCAACTTCGGTTCCAGCAACAGCGCCTCCGCGCAAAAGATGCGCGCGGCGCTGGAAATCATCAAGCGCAATGCGCCGGACCTGGAAGTGGATGGAGAGATGCACGGCGACACCGCGCTGGATGCATCCTACCGCAAGAAAATGATGCCGGGCACCACGCTGACCGGCGACGCCAACCTGCTGGTGATGCCGAATATCGACGCCGCCAATATTTCGTACAACCTGCTGAAAACCACAGCCGGCCACAATATCGCGATCGGCCCTATCTTGCTGGGTTGCGCCAAGCCTGTGCATATCCTGACGCCGTCGGCGACGGTGCGCCGTATCGTGAATATGACGGCCTTGTGCGTGGTGGATGCGGTGGCGCAGAGGTAAGTTTGAGGTTTAAGCCTGCCGGTATAAAGGTTGGCGTTTGAATGGGAGCCGGGTTCTTTATTAGGAACCCGGCTTTTTTTGTGTGCGTAGATTGCGGCTTTTACCGGGCTTGCTTGTGTTTTTAGATTGCTGGCCGGGGGTAGCCCGGCGGCTACTTACTTTCTTTGCTTCGCACCTCGGCGGCCCCCAAAAGAGTAAGCAAAGAAAGGCGACCGCAGACTTGCCCTGTGGGTGATGGAGCATAGCTTCATCACATTTTGTGCATTACAAAAAATGGGAAACAGACGAAACTCGCCTGCGGCTCAGACAACGTCTGTTTCTGATCCATTTTCTGTAGCGCACAAAATGCTGCGTCCCGAGCGGACTAAGGTCAAAGACAACGTCAAAAGCAACTCCAACACCAAAATCAGTTCACCTTAATTTTGAGAGATCGGTTCCTTGCAAATATTGGAGAATCTGGTTGCCGTTGGTTTTGACTTTGACCTTCAACCGCTTGGAGCCTCGCCGATTGTGCGATACAGAAAATGGATCAGAAACGGGTGTGTCTGAGCGCAGCGAGTTTCGCCCGTTTCCCATTTTTTGTATCGCATAATTGGGCACCCCGAAGGGGCGAGGCTTGCGGTCGCCTTTTGTTTGCTTACTTTATGGGCGGCCGGCTAGGTGCGAAGCAAAATAAAGTGAGTAGCTGTCGGGCTACCCCCGACTTGTATCCACGAAGTGTGATCTAACTACCAAACGCCAGGCTTTGTTTGCGAGCAAGGAGTCATCCATTACTGCTTAATCGGCACCCTCCCAGTCTGCACAAAACTGGAAGCCTTGATGCAATGCCCATGCTGATCATCAAAAAACATATGCGGCCTGAATGCCGCCAGCACCGCCGACTTGGCAACCCCGCCCATGAAGAAGGTCTCGTCTATCGCGATATTCCACGCGCGCAGCGTGCGGATTACGCGCTCGTGCGCGGGTGAAGAGCGTGCGGTGACCAGCGCGGTGCGTAGCGGGAAGGCGCGTCCGTCTTCGGTTTTGAAATTATTCTGCAGGTAGGACAGCGCCACCAGCAGCCTGGCGAAAGGGCCTTCCGGCAGAGGCTTCCTGGCGTTTTCCCTTTCATGCTGTTCAAAGGCTTCTATGCCCTGTTCCTGGAAGATGCGCTCCGAGTCATCGGAAAAGATCACCGCGTCGCCGTCGAAGGCGATGCGTATCTGGCCCAGGTCTTCCATCGCGTTGTCCGGCATCTGGTATAGCAGCGCCGATGCCACGCCGGAATTGATCGCCGCCTGCACGTCGTCTTCATGCAAGGAGAGGAACAGGCTGACGTTGAAGGCTTCCAGGTAGGGAGCCAGCGAGGCTCCGCCGGACAGGGCGGCGCGTGTGATATCCAGGCCGTAATGGGCGACGGAGTTGAAGATGCGCAGCGAAGTCTCGGACGAGTTGCGCGACATGATGACCACCTCCACCAGGCGATGGCCGGGCGTCAGCTGGTTCAGTTTCAGCAGTGCCCGCACCAGCGCAAATCCGGCGCCGGGTTCCAGTACATTGTTTTCATTATCCAGCTGATGCTGTCGATATGCATCCAGGCCAGCCTGCCTGAAGATGGCTTCCTCGGCTTCCAGGTCGAACAGCGCGCGGGAGGAAATGCCTATGACGAGCAGGTTGTCGAGGGAGAATGCCATGTTTGCTTTGGATAAAATGAATGATCCGATTATAAGACAAGAAGCGCAGAACTTAGCCTCCGCCTTTCCTGTCTCAAGTCGGCCGGTGCGCGGCAAATTATTCGTCACATCCATTAAAAAAGACGGGCGCTGGCAGTAATGCTGTTCAGTTAAGGGAAAAAATAGTCGGCTCATGTCGTTCCCGCGCAGGCGGGAACCCAGTGACTTTCGTCGAACGACGCTAGGTTCTCGCCTGCGCGGGAACGACAAATTGAGGGAATTTGGTTCTGAACTGAACAGTATTAGGACGCTGGTAGCGCCGTTTGCTGAATCTGCTGAAAGAGCTCGCATAGCAGTATGGGGGCTTGATAGAGGCAGCCGTGGATGGATGGTTTTAAATGCAAACCGGCTATCCGTCTCGGTGTCGGATCACCCAGGCATCGAATGATATTCTTGTCAGTTGTCATACAACATTGAATTATGGAACGAACCCTGAACTGCCATTGAGCATCATCTCGGTTTGCTACCTGTCACCGTCGTTGTGAGTTCATACGTGGAAGAAAATCGAAAGTCGCAGGTGAAAATTGCAGTGCAGCAGCGATATGCTTGCAGAATATTGCCATAGGTTGTACGATAACATATGACATAAAAGAGCCTGCTATCAAGGTATGCTGGCCGGTTTGGGGCAGTTTTCTTTGACTAACGACAACCCTTTGCGCCTGGTGTGCATGACGACCGGGTTTGCAACGGGCTTGAAGCTAGTCACGGCCATAGCATCACCAGTTCATGGCCTATCGTCAATCACCGCAAAAATATGCGGGAGCGATAGCGCTGGAAAAAAATTTCAAAATAAAATTTATAACTATACGGAGACGCTCTAATGAGCCAGCAAGTTATCGGAAAATACAGATGGACAATCTGTGCCCTGCTTTTCTTTGCTACAACGGTCAACTATCTTGACAGGCAGGTGTTGAGCCTCCTGGCTCCCGACCTGTCCAGGGAATTCTCGTGGAGTAATAGCGACTACGCCAATATCACCTCGGTCTTTCAGTTTGTGTATGCGATTTCGATGCTGTTCGCGGGGCGCTTCATCGACAGAATCGGCACCAAACAGGCGTTTCTCCTGGCGATCACCGTTTGGTCTATTGGCGCCATCATGCATGCGTATGCGATTCCGATGGGGAGCGGCATTTCAACCATCCTTACTTCGCTGGGCTTGGCGGCCGTGCCCGTTTCCATTGCCGGCTTCATGCTATCGCGGGCAGTTTTGGCTATAGGCGAGGCGGGTAATTTCCCGGCGGCGATCAAGGCTACCGCCGAATATTTTCCCAAGAAGGAGCGCTCATTTGCCACCGGGATTTTCAATTCCGGCGCGAATATCGGCGCTATCCTGGCGCCGCTCACGGTACCCTGGATCGCCCAGCAATGGGGATGGCAGGCAGCGTTCATCATCATCGGTGCGATCGGTTTTCTATGGATGGGGTTCTGGGCAATTCTTTACGATAAGCCGGACCAGCAAAAGCGCCTTTCCAAAGCCGAGCTGGACTATATCAATGTCGACGACACCGCCGTTTCGTGGGATGCGAACCTGGCTACAGACGAAACGGGAAAGAAACTGTCCTGGCTGCAATTGCTGGGCTATCGGCAAACCTGGGCCTTTGTCTTCGGAAAATTCATGACCGACGGCGTCTGGTGGTTTTTCCTGTTCTGGCTGCCCAAGTATCTGTCGGTCCAGTACGGCATGAAAAGTACCGACATCACCTTGCCGCTGGCACTGCTGTACAGCATGACCATGATAGGCAGCATCGGCGGCGGCTGGCTGCCCACCTATTTCATCAATAAAGGCCATACGCCGTATGACGGCCGCATGAAGGCGATGCTGTTGATCGCCTTTTTCCCCTTGGTGGTATTGCTTGCACAGCCGTTAGGCTATATCAGCTTCTGGGTCCCCGTGCTGCTGATCGGTATCGGCACCTCTGCGCACCAGGCCTGGTCGGCCAATCTGTTCACCACGGTGTCCGATATGTTTCCCAAAAATTCAGTGGCTTCAGTGGTCGGCATAGGCGGCATGGCCGGCGGCTTGGGCGGGGTCCTGATCTCAAAAATCGGCGGATGGCTGTTTGACTATTATGCTGCTCTTGGGCACATTCGCACCGGTTACGAGATCATGTTCGCGATCTGTGCGCTGGCCTACCTGGTGGCCTGGATCGTCATGAAAACATTGGTGCCAAAATACAAGTTGATTACCGACTAGTGGACTGTAATAGTGAAATAGGAAGTGAAGGGCGCGTGATTCGCTGCGCAGGGCAAGGCGCAAAGCGCAGCGATAGCAGGCTATCGCGAGCATTTGTAACGTAGACGTACGCGGCGAGCACGTGACAGGCACTCTCGATTTCACTGTTACAGTCCACTAGCAAGGCGCCGGAGAAATTACCGGAGAGCAGCGCCGGTTTGCAATGCAAACTGACACTGCGCTGCTGTCCGGCATGAAATTGAACTAACCCGCGACTCGCCGCGCACCTTGCGCGGCCTTCAGCAGATCGCAAACGATATTGGAAAGAACGCAAATGACAAACATGGCCAGCGTGGAACGTGTCGCCGACATCAGCTGCACGGTAGGAGAGAGCCCGCTATGGTGCGCCGAGCAAGCCGCATGGTACTGGGTGGATATTCCCGCCAAAACAATATGGCGGCTGGATGAAGCGTCCGGTGCGGTGCGGCATTGGAACACGAGCGAAATGGTCGCCTGCATCGCCCTCAAAGAGAGCGGCGGCCTGATCGCCGGCATGGAAAGCGGCATTTTCAGCCTGGAACTGGGCAGTGGCCCGATGGCCGTGGAGCAAAAGCTGGCGCAGCCTGACGGCCTGGGCGCCGGCACGAGATTCAATGACGGCCGCTGCGACCGCCAGGGACGCTTCTGGAGCGGCACCATGTTCATGGACATGGCGGCTGTGCGGCCGGATGGCCGCCTGTACCGGTACACCGCTGAGCAGGGCCTGTCGCAACCCATGGTCTCGGGCCTGGTGGTGCAAAATGGCCTGGCCTGGTCGCCCGATGGGCGCACCATGTATTTGTCCGATTCGCACGGATCGCGTCAATTGATCTGGGCGTTCGACTACGATACCGACGAAGGCCTTCCTCATAACCAGCGCGTGTTCGTCGACATGAACTCGCACCCGGGACGGCCGGATGGGGCCGCCGTGGACAGCGACGGCTGCTACTGGACCTGCGGCAATGACGGCGCTTGCCTCTTGCGCTTTACTCCGTCCGGTAAACTGGACAGGCGCATCGACCTGCCGATGGCCAAGCCGTCGATGTGCACCTTTGGCGGCCCGGACCTGGATACCTTGCTGGTGACTTCCATCAGCGCCGGCAAGCCCGAAGGCGACCAGTGGGCAGGCGCCGTGCTGATGGTGCGCCCCGGTGTCAGCGGCCTGCCGGAAGCGCGCTTCCGTGGCTAAGGCAGCTAACGCTGAGCCTGATGCCTGGCTGCACCGGCTGGCCTTCGCATTTATGTTTTGTGCCGCCGGGCATGCCTGTTCTGCTGCTAGCCAGGTCGAGCCGTGGGGCGCCACGCAAGACGGAACGAAAATAGAGCGGGTCACCCTTCAGAATGATCGCGGCATGCGCTTGTCGTACATCGATTACGGCGCCACGATCACGTCGGTCGAAGTGCCGGACCGGCAGGGCAAATTACAAAACGTCATGCTGAGTCTGCCCGACCTCGCTTCGTATGAGCGCACCAAACGCAGATTCGCGGCGATCATGGGCCGCTATGCCGGACGCATCGGCAATGCGCGATTTACGCTGGGCGACCGGACCATAGCCCTCGTGCCCCGCGCCAATGGCGTGGCGATGCATGGCGATCCCAACGGTTACGACCGGCGCATCTGGAGCCGCAAGGATTTTTCGGATTCCACCTCCATCGGCTCCGTGTTTCATTTGATCAGCCCCGATGGCGACCAGAATTTCCCCGGGCGGCTGGACGTCAGCGTGACCTACCGGCTATTTCGGAAGAGTAACGAGTTCCGCATCGAATATGCGGCAAAGACGGATGCTCCTACCGTGCTCAACCTGACGAATCACGGCTACTTCAATCTCGCTGGCGCGGGCTCGACGGGATTGGGCACGCATACCTTCCAAATCATGGCCGACCGCTTTGCGGAAACTGATGCAAAGCGGGTACCTACCGGTGTGATTTTGAGCGTCGCCGGTACGCCGCTCGATTTCCAAAAGCCGTCCAGCATGACTGAACGGCTGGCCGCAGCACCTGCACTGCTGGGGAACCCGGCGGGCTTCGACCACAGCTTGCTATTCTCCCGCTCCACGCACCAACTGGCGCTGGTTGCGGTAATCGACGAAACACTGAGCGGCCGGCGCATGCAGGTACTGACGACCGAACCCTCCGTCCAATTGAATAGCGGTAACGGTTTTGACGGCAGCGAGATAGGCAGCGAAGGGCTCGGATATCAACGCTATGACGGGTTTGCGTTTGAAACGCAGCATCTGCCCGATAGCCCCAATCACCCCGGCTTTCCGTCGACCATACTCGTCCCAGGAAAAGTCTTCCGCTCTGTCACCGGTTTTCGTTTTTCAATCGTTCCGCGCGGCCTTTGAGCGCCCTTGGCGGTCTGCGTCGGCACAAGAGGCGGTCGGCAGCGTAGGGCGCCTGCAGCTTATCCTCCGCCTCGGTTATCCTTATCGGCAAGCCGAATCCGGAGCATTGCCGCGGGTGATGCCAAAGTTGGCGAAATAAATAGTGTCGTCGGTGTTCTGATTCAGCGCTGGATCGTGCTTGCGATAAATTCCCCATTTCGGCCGCATGTGATCCGCTCCGGTGCGCCACATTTGCAAACCGCTTTTGTCGATATCGAGCAGCACCGCGCCTTGCCGGTCGCGTATCGTCAGCCGATAGCGGCCGAGCGTATTCGAGTAGGTAATCTCTTCGCGCACCTCCATCCACTGCCCCGGTATGTCGGCGAGCGGCATCGAACCCAGGACCGTATAGCCGGACGAATCCCGCTGGATATCGCCGACATGGCGAATATCCATCTTTCCATTGGAAAGGGGAGTGAAGGTGATCAATGGGGCGCTGGACAGAGGTCCGCCGTATGCCTTGATCTGGTGGATATGGGTAAAGCCGGACGAAAATTTCATGTCCGGCGCAATGCGGAAACGCCAGGCATACACATAGGTATCGCCCTGACGGGCTTTGAACGCGTCATGCACGCCGCCCTTGCTGGGCGCGATCTTGATTTCCGTGCGCGAACGATCGCCGCCGCTCGCCATCGGCACCAGGTCTTGATTGACGTCGGTCGGCTCGATGGCAAGGACAGCAAAGTGCGGGCCCACGACGCCGTCGTCGGCCAGCTGCACAACATGCGGCCGTCTTGGTGTGTAGGCCCTATCGCTGGGCGCCTCAACGGCCCCCTTGCCGAGTACGCTTTCGATGCGCCGGTAGGTATCCGGGTCATCGGGGCCGGCGGCATTCAGGCACAGCGTATTGCCCACCACGCCCAGCGGGCCGGCGGCGATACTGCCCATCCCGGCATTGCCGGCGGCAGGAACGGCACCGGCGTCCGTCGCGCTCGCGGCGCATGCGCCGGCGCACAACGCGGCGTACAGGCTCAGCGCCCGGCGCATGCTATTTTCTGCCATCGCGTCTCTCTTCCGGATATCAGGTATGCGGCTTATTCATACCTTGGGCCGGCAATGACGAACGGCCCGCCCTGAAAAGTACTGATAGGGTCATCTGCCGCCGGCCGTTCCGCGGTGTCGGGAAAACGGTCTGCAAATTGTTGCGCGCTGTCTTTCGGCCGGTAGCCGAGATGTGCCGCCTTGCGGTTATCCCACCAGCGCGCGGCATTGTCCGAGACGCCAAACGCGATAGTGTGGCCAACCCGGGGGGTGAAGAGCGCGCAGCGCACTAACTCAAGCAGATCGTCGTAGCTCAGATAGGTCACCATCATGCGGGTATTTTTGGGCTCCGGAAAAGACGAGCCGATACGCAAGCACACCGTCTCTATGCCAAAGCGGTCATAGTAATAGCGCGACAGGGCTTCGCCGAAACATTTGCTCAGGCCGTAAAAGCCGTCCGGGCGCAAGGGCATATCGGCGTCCACCAGGTCGGTCGTGCGATAGTAGCCGACGACGTGGCTGGAACTGGCGTAGATGACACGCTTGATTCCGGATTTATGTACCGCCTCATACAGATTGTGGAGGCCAAGGATATTGGCTTGCATGATGGATTCGAAGCGGTCTTCGACGGATATTCCGCCAAAATGCAGCACCGCATCGACGCCTTCGACCAGGTTCAGCACGGCGGCCTTGTCGGCGAGGTCGCAGCACATGACTTCCTCGCCTTCTGCGGCGGCGCCGAGATCAACGAGATCGCTGACGCGCACGATATCCGCCCAGGGCTTGATGCGCTCACGCAAAACCCGCCCTAGGCCGCCGGCAGCACCGGTCAGCAATAGTCTCTTGAAAGGCTTATCGTTCAAGTGTTCAGTCATAAATATATTTTCAAAAATGAGTGGGGGAAATGGCTTATTGGCTTAACGGCTTATATAGGGCGTGAGGTAAATTTCATACATGTTCATATAGATGCGCTGATCCAATTCGGCTGCCGCTTGCGATCCATCATCCAGGCTTGCTGGGCCGGCAAACGGCTTAGCCTTGCATTTACAAGGTTTTATGAATATTTAAGTTAAACGATTAACTAAAGTATATAGAAATTTCCTGGAGCGTCAAAGCTTTTATCGCGCAAGCAGAATGGCGGCCGCAAAATAGCCGGCATGTGTGGCGGCGGCATCGGCCGCGCGCCGCGCGGCCGGCCATTTTCCCCTGTAGAATCGGCCGCTGCATTCAATGGGGATTGCTGCTTTTCTTTTATGCATGTGTTGACAATGGATCAGGATAAAATAGACCGAAATTCAAATCCATGATCGGCTTGCCATATCGGCCCGGTTGCGACCCCGGGTGGTTTTTGTATTTACTCGCGACGCAGAATGAACTAATATAGTTAAACGATTACCTTATTTTATGAAAAAAAAGATATCCACCATACGTGACGTCGCAGCCGCAGCAGGGGTCTCCACGGCGACCATATCGAAATACATCAATGGCACGCAGCGTTTTTCGGCGCCGGTAGAGGCGACCATCAAGAATGTGATCGAAGAATTGGGGTATCGCTCCAACCCGCTGGCGCAATCCATGATCACCGGACGCACCAAGACGATAGGCCTGTCCGTGCTGGATATCAGCAATCCCCACTTCACCAGCATCGTCAAGGGCGCCAATCGCGTGGCCCTGGAGCACGGCTACACCTTGTTGCTGGTGGATACCGAAGAGAATCTGAGCCGTGAGAGGCCGTTGCTGGAGGCGCTGAGCCGAAGGGTGGACGGCATGATCATCTTTTCGCGCCTGCCGGAGCAAGACCTGGACTGGATGGTGCAACTGGAAAAACCCCTGGTCTTTTTCGGGCGCCTGTCGCACCTGGATCTTCCTAGTGTGGGTAGTGACGATCGCCGCGGCGGCTATATGCTGGCGCAGCATCTGGTGGCGCTCGGCCATAAGAAAATTGCCTATCTGGGTTTTGCCAAATCGCGCCGGGACGAGGAGCGGCTGGGCGGCATCAGCGAATGCCTGGCGGCGCACGATTTGTCGATCGCTACCTACAATACCAATTCGCCCTCTGCTTCGGAGGGGGAGCGCTTATGCTCTTCGATCATGCTGGGCCCCGAGCATCCGGACGCGCTGATCTGCTACAACGACCTGATCGCGCTGGGTTTCATGAAGGAGGCGCAGACGCTCGGTTTCCGCCTGCCTGCCGATATTTCGGTGGCCGGCTTCGATAATATCCAATATGGCCGCTACACTTTTCCGCCACTGACCACAGTCGATTTGCAAAGTGAGCGCATGGGTGTCGCCGCAGTGGAAAAATTGATCGCTACCATAAACGGAGATATGGTGAACGATTTTACGATGATAGAACCGCAATTGATCTTGCGGGCATCGACCACCAGCCGAAAATAAAGCCGCTGTGCATGTGTGCATGGCAACGCTTGCCGTTGCAGCGCACTGCAATGCAAGCGGATCTGAGCCTGGTGCAGCACCAACTGTTTGGTGCGGCGTCCCGGCAGTCTAGTCCTCTAGTGCTTGCTGTCGCTTGCCTCCCAGTCATGTAGGCGAGTCAAGACGGAAGGCTCTGCGGCGCTGCCATTGGCTGATTGCTTCCTCGGCAATTGTATCCCTGCCCACTTCAAACTTCAAAGCAATCTGTTGGGATGCGCGCTTATTCGTCCATCCTGGGTGCTCCTATGTTAAATCGACCGCAGCTTAGTGCCTGATGGCCGGCCTCAATTTGCTATGAAAGAAAGAGGGGTAAGCGTTTTCCTCTTTCCTTTGAAAAGACCGGCGCGCCGCCGGAAAAGCCGGGTTGCTCGCTGATGCTGCTGTATACAGTATGAGGCCGCAGGGGCTGGTGCATTTTTTCTCTTGATAGAGTGGGAGAGCTGTGGATCTCGCACAACGATGGAATTTTTTTTGCGCAGGGGCTTTACGATATTTTGAAAGTCCATTAATATGCAGTTAAACGTTTTCCTAAATTGAAATAAAGATGGCCCAGGAAAATGAATGAGACTCGGCGCGCAGCTAACCAACATTCTTAATTTGAATCTTAATGATTAAATCCAAAACAAACTTGATGCAGGTGCTGCTGGTGGGAGTGTTGGCGGGAGTGTCTACGCTTGGCGCCGGGGAGGCAGTGTGCGCAACGCAGCCTTCGCCGGGCTATTTGCCGCCTCTGGCAGATACGCCGATGAACCAGATCGTGCAAAGCAAACTATATCCGCAGCTGGATTTTCTTTCGCAAAAATTGCTCGTCGAAAAAGAGCAGACCGCGATAGGCGGGCATCCCGCATTTAACGGAAAAGACAAATTCCTGCCGGGGAAAATTGCCATCGGATTGGGGCATATATTGTTAAATGCCGCGCCCGGCGATCCCAAAATTGCGCAGTACGTAAAGGACTTTCGCGATATTGCCGACATGACGGCAGGCATGGACAACCATACCTGGGGAATTTATTACTACCTGTTGGCTCTCTATGATCTGAAGAAGGCCGGCTTGCTGGAGCAGGCCGTCTCTCCGCAGACGCTCGCCATACTCAAGAAGAAGCTCGACTGGAGATTGTTCGTTACGCAGCCCGACTTCAAGCTGATCAACCTGCCGACCAACTACTACGGCGTCGCGTTTGGCGTCGCGCGTTTGCGCATGCTGCTTGGCTGGGAAGATGACAGCGCCAGCAAGCAGTTGCTGGAAAAGCTGCTCAATCACTACGAGGCCCATTCCGGAAAATACGGCTTCTCCGATGAGACCGACGGCGAGGGGCGCTTCGACCGCTACAGCATTTTGCTGATCGCAGAAATCTGCGACCGGTTTATTGAAACCGGCATGACAGTCACGCCCGAATTAAAAGCGAAGCTGCGCAAGGCGGCCGATATTGCATTAAATCTCGGCAATGCGGCCGGCGAAGGATTCAGCTTTGGCCGCAGTATTGGCGTATACGGCGAAACGGCGATGCTGGACATACTATCGGCGTCCGCCTATCTCGGCATATTGACCCCGGAAGAAAAAGAATATGCGTACACCTATTCCACCCACATAGTGGCCAGGTATGTCGATTTCTGGTACGACCCGGCCACCCATTCGGTCGATATGTGGGGCAAGGGACGCAGGACCGATGCGTATCGCGGAATACACCGGATATTGGGCGAAAACTTCTCTTTGCTGCACCAATTGATGATCGCGAACGAGGTGTGGAACAAGGCCGGATTCAAGAACGCCGTTCCCAAATCGGATCTTCAGGCCTGGCTGGACAAGACGCAGCCGCCATTCAAGCTGACCTGGTTTGCACAGGGAGAATATGACCGTGCGCTGGCCATTTTCCGCGACCGGCGGCATGTCTTCAGTTTGCTGATGGTCAATGGCGGCGCGAGCCAGCATGCCAATAGCCCGTACTATCCGCTGCCGTTTTCCAACATGCTGATTGCCGGCGTGGCCGACAGCGGTTCTCAGCACCCGCAACTGCTGCCGAAATTCACGCTGGCGGACGGCAGCGAGTTGATCGGCACCGCTTTCATCAAGGATATAGCCGCGCAGCAAAGCGGCGAGCAATATCACGTCTCGTACCGGCAAGACGGGCTGACCCGGCTCGGTGACGGCAACCGATCGCCGCTCAAAGATACCAGGATGACGCTTGAGACTGAATACACGCTGCAAGCCGGTGTGATCACGCGCACCGATAAATACACGCCGACCGCTCCGCTGCAGATAGAACACGCGACATTGGAATTCGCTTCTTTTTCCGACCAAGCGACGGTCAATGGGACGAAGGTCCAATTCGCTGAGGGCGACGTAAGCGACTTTGAGGTGGCCGGGCTGAAGACATGCCGGGCTGAAAAGACGCAGGGCAGTGATCTCTATAAGTCGCCGAACGGCCCCATGAGAACCCACGTGTCGTGCAGCCTGGATCATTTCACATTGAAAGAACCGCTGACGATCAAGTGGACCATCAGATACCACTAGTGTTCTGAGCTACAAATTCGTTGAAGAAAGTCGATGAAATGAACACCATGCTTCGTTGCAAATACTCGCAAGGGGAGCCCCCATATCCCTGTAGGGAAGGAACATGACCTTGCAAGGCCATGTCGTTGTGCAGGCGAGCAGCATGCTGCTCGAATTCCCTGCGCCACCCCTTGCTCCGTCTTGCGTCTTGCCTGCCGCTCATTGCATCACCTTTCTTATTCAACGAACTTCCAACTCAGGACACTAGCAGTTGCATGATTCTACGAGTTTCAAAAAACGCCATGTTGTCGCAGGGGAGGTAGCGGGGAGTAAAAAATACATGGTGAATCGACTCAATTTCCCTGTTCGAGGTGCAGGCCCCAAAACCCGAAAGCATATAAAAAATTTACCTATAAATAATGAGGAGACAAAGATGTCAAAAAAAGAAAGTAAAGAAATAATCAAGCCTAGCATGAGGCCGATCGCGTCGGCGGTCGCTCTTGCCCTGCTGAGTTTTATGGAAACAGCCGGTGCGCAGCAGGCAGCCCCTGCGATAGCGGAGTCGCCCAAACTCGAAGAAGTCGTGGTTACCGCGAACAAGCGTATCGAAGTGCTGGAACACGTTCCAATGGCAATTTCCGTCCTGGGCGATGCCGTCCTGCAGCGCAACAATGTGCGCGAAATAGCCGACGTGATTAATCTGTCGCCGGCGCTGTCGATCACCTACGGTACCACTCCGGCCAATAACGGCATCAACATGCGCGGGATAGGCACCACGTCCATCGGTATCGGCGTTGAAGCAGACGTCGCGGTGATCATCGATGACGTCCCGATGGGGATGCAGGTAAGGGCATTCCAGGACCTGACCGACATCTCGCGCATTGAGATATTGAAAGGCCCGCAAAGCACCCTGTTCGGCAAGAGCGCCATCGCCGGTGCTGTCAACATCGTCACCAAGCCTATCTCCGGCCCGCTGAGCGGCACCGCCAGCACGCTGTATACGAGCGACGGGGAATGGCGCGTCGGCACGTCCTATGGCGGCGAGCTGTCCGATAAATTTGGATTCCGTATCGCCGCAAGCGACAACCGCTTTGCCGGCAATGTAAATAACCTGACTACCGGCACCAAGGTCAACGGTTCCGGCGGCAAGACTTTCATGGCGAAGTTGAGCTGGCACCCGACGGATGCGCTGGACGTCGATTTTTCGCCGCGCTACAACCATTCTGTGACGACCTGCTGCGCCCTCGTGCTGACCAGCATGACGCCGCTCAATGGCGCGCTCCTTTCCAATAT
>DATHMC010000112.1:0-3723 GCA_035487495.1 Undibacterium sp. | reverse complement strand
GGCAGGGCGGCGTTTGTGTACAAGGAAGATGCGAGTAGGGGATTGATTGTGCTGATGAAGCAGGCGCTTTGATTGTAAGTGGACAAGCCGGCGTAGCTTGAATGCGCTGTTTGACCTCTTGCAAGAAACTGTTCTTTTCATGAATACGCCTTAGCGTAATCCCCCATCGATCCATTTCGAGTATTTAATTAGCAATATTTCCAATTTGACACTAAATGGATTATTATTGCAAAAATAACAGCTATAGTGCTTCCATAATTAAAAATGCGATGGAGAAGCGCGATACAGGTGAGGCAGAAAATCACCCTATGAGTAGCGAACAAGCACTACTAAATCTTAGGCCGCTCAACAATCGTTGAGTTTGCAGTTCAATTAACTTATCGCGCCGAATTATTTTTATAAAGGGAGAGTACTCATGGATTTTATCGATCAACTTAGAGCACTTGCTTTACGTATCGCCGGTATCAAAGACCTGATTCAAACCGAGGAAGCAACAAAAAATGCGATGGTCATGCCATTCATACAGGCGCTTGGTTACAACGTGTTTGATCCATTAGAGGTTACTCCAGAGTTAGTTGCAGATGTCGGTACAAAAAAAGGCGAAAAGGTAGATTATGCCGTTCTGAAAGATGGCAAGCCCATCATACTGTTTGAATGCAAAAAAAGTGGTGGTGATTTAAGTATTAATCATGCATCACAACTTTTCAGATATTTTCATGTCACTGAAGCGAGATTTGGCGTCCTGACAAACGGACTTTCTTATCGCTTCTTTACTGATCTCGATCAGCCAAACAAAATGGACGAGAAACCATTTCTTGAGTTTAATATTTTGGATTTTAGGGATCAGGATGTCGAGGAATTGAAGAAATTTGCAAAGTCATCGTTTAATGTTGAGACGATATTAACCACTGCTAACGAGCTTAAATATACTCGCTCCATTCAAAACGTTCTCGGAGAATGGATGACAAACCCCGCAGAGGGATTCGTTCGCCTAATCTCAGCCGATTTTATGGCAGGAAAGAGATTCACTCCGGCTAACCTAGAGCAATTCACCCAAATAACCAAGCGAGCTTTTCAACAGCTAATAAGCGACCGAATCAACGAGCGTCTCAAAGTAGCAATGGCACCGGAAGTCGTTGAAAGGCCCGAAAGCACAATCTCTTCTGCTGCAACACCAGAATCGGAAATGCCGCAAATAGAAACTACGGAGCAAGAGATAGAGGGGTTCCATATCGTCAGATCGATTCTTCGTGAAGCAATAAGCGCACGTCGAGTTGTAATGAGGGATGCCCAAAGTTATTGCGCCATACTACTTGATGATAACAATCGTAAGCCGATATGCAGGCTTAGGTTTAATAATTCCGAAAAATTGGCGATTGGCTTATTTAATGGAAAGGAAGAAGAAAAATTTTCTTTGGTTGATGTTGATGCTATCTATAATTACGCAGATAAATTAAAAGCGACGGTAGAGAGCTATATCAAATTGCCGGAAGCGGGAAAAGCATAGTCTGCGAATTGTTTAAACAATAGAGGACTCTTGTCGTTCCCGCGCAGGCGGGAACCCAGTGACTTTCGTCGAACGACGCTAGGTTCCCGCCTGCGCGGGAACGACAGATTTCGGAGATTTGCTTGCTAACTGAACGGCATTGCAGCAGTTGATCCGTTTTTTTCTTTGAGATGGGAAGCCTTCCCATGGTGATTTTCGCAAATGATACAGACTTGTATTTCGCCTATTGAGGATACGCGCACAAACTGCTTAAAGAATCGGTGCCGCTGGAGGCAAAGTTGTTTTCGGCTCGGCCTCCGAATGTATGAACTTTATCAAGTGGCATACCTTTTTAAACTGGAATGAGTTTGACTGACTGGGGTGATGCAGTCTTAGTCCAGCTATCACACTATTGCGTCATGGCAACATATCAATTAGACTGAGTCCCAGGCCGTGCCCATTGCGCATACCTGCACAGACACAGTTCACATAAGGGCCTTCATGCGTGTTGCAATTGTCTTGGGCTTTCTTTGCCTTTTGTCCCTCACATCGGTATCGCACGCAACAGCAGTTCCCCCCGTTTCATCCGAGACCGTCAGCGTGTGCGTGGATGCCGAGCCGCCGCCGTGGGCGTACTGGAAACGGGATGCCAATGGCAACAAAACCCGCGCGCTGATCGGTTCTTCGGTGGAAACGGTGCAGGCGGCGTTTGCCAGGATAGGCAAGGCGGTCCAGTTCGACGGCGACATGCCCTGGAAGCGCTGCCTGCTGATGGTGGAGGGCGGCAAGGTGGACTTTGCGATGGACGGCTATTTCGATGCCGAACGCGCGCGGCGCTTCGACTATTCCATTCACTACAATACGCTCACGCCGCAGGTGTTTTTCCGCGCGGCGGACCCGCTGGCGATCAATCATGTGAGCGACCTCAGGCAGCATCGCGGCTGCGGCGTGACGGGGGCCAGCTACGCCCACTATGGGCTGCTGCCGGACGAGCTGGACCTGGGCAGCGGCTACGATTCGCTGGTCCGCAAACTCAACGCCAGGCGCTGCGATTATTTTGTCGAAGAACTGGAAATCGTCTCCGCCTACAAGATGATAGGCATCGACTATTTATCCGATCCCAGCATACGGCACGCGCCCGTGCCCGGAGCGAAGGCGCCGTCCAAATACCTGCTCACTACCAAGAGCGGCAGGGGCTCGAAGCTGCTGCCGCAGCTGAACGAGGCATTGGCGGCCTTGATCAAATCCGGCGAAGCGGCGGCGATCTGGAAGCGGCATTCGGGGAGTTTGCCGTACCTGCCCTGAAGGTGAAATTTATGAAGGCCTGCGCCTGAACCAGCCTGCCAGCGATATCCTGTCCCGCGTTGCCGGCAATACCTCATGCAGCATGTCGGCCGACAAGAACAGCACCATGCGGCTGCCCAGCGGCGCAATATCTTCCATGCATTGCCCCTCGGGATGCAGGCGCAACGCGCCGCCGTCTGCCGGCAGCCAGTCCTGGTTCAGGTAGATCACCACCGACACGGTGCGGCAGTCGTCATCCTGGAAGCGGTCCAGGTGCTTGTGATAGGCGGCGCCCGGTGCGTAAAATGCAAAGTGGCTTTCGTATTCGTCCAGGCCCAGATACAGGCTGCGGTTCAGGCTTACGCGCACGCCTTCCATGATCTGCAGATAACGGTCGCAGGCGGGCGATTGCCCGGCGTGCAGCCAGCGGATGCGGTCGCCACGGATGCCAGGCCGCACCGCTTGCGTCGCGCCGCGCCCCACGGCGGCCAGCACCAGCGCGCCGTCCTCTGTCAGCACGCGGCATTCCGCCTCCAGTAGCAGCGTCAGCTCTTGCGGCAAGAAGATATTATGCTGCGACCAGCCGTGCCGGCTCAGGTTGTCGGCCATCGCCAACTGCTGCGCCTCGCTGAAGCTGGCCGGGTGGGCAGGGGAGTCTGCAAACATGGTGCGGCGCTTTCCTGGGAACCTGCGTTTACTGCATATCGTCAATAGTCCAGGATTGCTGTTTTCTGTGCTAACGCCGCTCCGGCCCGCAGTGGTGGGCCGGATGTTTATAGGGGGATAAGTGTCTCTGACGACCCATAGTAACACCTGCTTGCCATACAGGTTTGAGCGGCCGTCTTGCGGGAACGTATCAGCGCTGCCCCGCCTCGTGCGCCGCCAACGTCTTCAGGTAGGCATACAGCGCCTGGATGTCGGTGTCGTTGATCTGCTTGAGCGACTGGAACGGC
>DATHMC010000111.1:0-26329 GCA_035487495.1 Undibacterium sp. | reverse complement strand
GTGTAATCCGGCATGATTGCTGTATCGATATTCGGCATGATTTGTTGATGCAGGGAATGATGCATGAGGGCCAGCTTAGCCTAGAAGCCGGCAATTGGAAAGCAAAGCCATAACTTTCACAAGATGGCCTTACACTAATTTGGCATGGGACATTTTTTCAGCATTTGCGTACTATGGCAATAATAAAGAATCGTCTTTTCCAACCAGAAAATATCCATGCATATCTGTGTACTCGGCGCAGGAGTGATAGGCGTCACGACCGCCCACCAGCTAATACAAGCCGGCCATCAAGTCACGCTCATCGAATCGCAAGCCGAGCCCGGGCAAATGACCAGCTATGGGAACGGCGCCCAGTTGAGCTATTCCTACGTCGCACCGCTGGCTGATCCTTCGGTGTGGAGCAAATGGCCGCACTACCTGTTCAGCGCCGACTCTCCGCTAACCCTGAAACCGAAATTCGACCCTGCGCAATGGAGCTGGCTGCTCAAATTCCTCGCGGCCAGCAATGCGCAACAGGTGAAGCGCACGACGATAGATTTGCTGCAACTGGCATTTTTCAGCCGCGACAAGCTGGCGCAATTGCTGGCGGCCAAGCCGCTGGAGTTTTCTTACCGCATTGCCGGAAAATTGGTCATGTTCACCGACCGGGCGGCGCTGGAATCGGCCCGGTCGCAGGTTGAGTTTCAGGCCCAGTACGGTTGCCAGCAGGAGGTGATCAATGCCCAGCGCTGCATGGAAATCGAGCCTGCGCTAGCGGCGTCCAACAGGCAATGGGCCGGCGGCGTGTATACCGCCAGCGAAGAAGCCGGCGATTGCGCCATGTTTTGCGCGCAATTGCTGGAAACGATGAAAGCCTCCGCGCAATTCCGTTTCCTGCCCAATTCCAGCGTCAGCGGCGCCATCCTGAAAGACGATCGCCTGCATGCAGTGAATATCGGCAAAGAAAGCATAGAAGCAGACAGCTTTGTGCTGGCAATGGGGGTAGACAGCGCCGCGTTCGCGCGCAAGCTGGGCTTTGGGCTGCCGGTCTATCCGCTGAAAGGCTACAGCATCACGATACCTATTGCAGCGCAGACCGAGAGTTCTGCGCCGCAGGTTTCCATTACCGATTTGTCGCGCAAGATTGTGTATGCCAGGCTCGGCAACCGCCTGCGCGTCGCCGGCCGGGTGGAGATAGTCGGCATGGATCGTAGCATACCGCGGAGCGCGGTGCAGGAACTGGTCAGCGGCACCAAGGAATTATTCCCCGGCTGCGGGGATCTGGAGGACAGCGCCGGGCTGTCGCCGTGGGCCGGGTTTCGCCCGGCGACGCCGACCGGCTTGCCCATCATCGGCAAATCCCCGCTCGGCAACCTGTTCCTGAATGTCGGCCATGGCGCGCTAGGCTGGACACTGGCGTGCGGCAGTGCCGCGCTGCTGGCGGAATTGATTGCGGGCCGGCCGACTACCATCAATTCGCAGCCCTACGCCTATTCCTGACGCAGTTCCAGCGCAATTGAAAATGAACCGGGCCCGGCAAGGATTCGGTTCGCTTCTGGCGGCAACGGGGTGATCGTCAGGCTTTCGGCAAAGTCACGCCGTGCTGGCCCTGGTATTTGCCGCCCCTGTCCTTGTAAGACGTTTCGCACATCTCATCGCTCTCAAAGAACAACACCTGGGCGCAGCCTTCGCCTGCATAGATTTTGGCGGGCAGCGGTGTAGTATTCGAGAATTCCAGCGTGACGTAGCCTTCCCATTCCGGTTCAAACGGCGTCACATTGACGATGATGCCGCAACGGGCGTAGGTGGATTTACCCAGGCAGATCGTCAGCACGCTACGGGGTATGCGAAAGTATTCCATCGTGCGCGCCAGCGCGAAGGAGTTGGGCGGGATGATGCAGACGTCGCCCTTGAAATCCACGAAGGATTTTTCGTCGAAATTCTTCGGGTCGACGATGGTGCTGTTGATATTGGTAAAAATCTTGAACTCGTCAGCGCAACGGATATCGTAACCGTACGAAGATGTGCCATAGCTGACTATTTTGTGTCCGTTTTCCTCGCGCACCTGCCCGGGCTCAAACGGTTCTATCATGCCGGTTTCTTGCGCCATGCGGCGTATCCATTTATCTGATTTGATGCTCATAGTATTTTGCTCGATTGGTATTGCAGAGAGGGATGTCAGCCCGGGCGCACCGGAAATGGTGCAAGGAATCTGATTTTGGGTGAGATTTTACGCGAAAAAAGGCGCAATTTTGCGGCGTTTTTGCATTTGAACGGCCGGATTTGAGCAAATCCGGCCGCAATTGACGCATGCGAAGCTAATTGGACAGCACGCAGTGGGAGTCGGTGGGCTTTTGCGCTGCCGCCAGTTTGGCATTTTCCACCAGCACTTCGGCGGGCAACTGGATGTTGTTCTTGACCGCAGTCATTTCCGCCAGGATGGAAATGGCGATTTCAGCCGGCGTCTTGCTGCCTATATACAGGCCTATGGGACCGTGCAGCTTAGCCAGCTCGGCGTCGCTGATATCGAATTCCTTCAATCTTTCGCGGCGCTTGGCATTATTGGCGCGAGAGCCTATCGCCCCGACATAAAACGCATCCGACTTCAATGCCTCCATCAGCGCCAGGTCATCCAGCTTGGGATCGTGGGTCAATGCAACCACCGCGCTGCGGCTGTCCAGCTTCATCTCCTGCACCAGGTCATCCGGCATGGCGTGGACCAGCCTGACGCCGTCTACCCTCCAGCCATCGCGATACTCTTCCCTTGGATCGCAAACGGTCACATGATAATCCATGCCCAATGCGATGCTGGCCAGGAAGCGTGACAATTGTCCGGCGCCTATGATCAACAAGCGCCAGCGCGGCCCGTGGATTGTCGTCAGGGCAACATCCGAGGCCTGCAGGCCCATGCCCGGCTTAGCCTGGTCCAGCCGTACCTCGCCGCTCGACAAATCCAGCCGGCGCGCCACCAGTTCATGCTGCGCCAGCCTTTGCAGCAGTTCCGGAATGCGGCTATCGGCGGTTAACGGCTCTATCGCCAACTGTATGGTGCCGCCGCACGGCAGGCCGAAGCGGTGGGCCTCATCGGCGGTGATGCCGTAAGTGACGATCTCCGGCTTGGTGCGCTGTATGCCGTGCCGGTGCACGCGATCGATCAGGTCGTCTTCGATACAGCCGCCGGATACTGAACCAACGACCCGCCCATCCTCACAGAGGCCCAAGGTGGCGCCCTCAGGACGGGGGCTGGAGCCCCAGGTCTTGATTACCGTCACCAGTTCGCATTTGAGACCGGCATTTAACCATTGGTTACAGGTTTTCAGTACTTCCAGATCAATACTATCCATGGGCATCCGAATATCAAAAAAGGCAGCACACTGCATGCGCGGACATGCAGTGTGCGTATCTTACCTTGGGACCGGCTTTGCTGCCAAAACCCGGCTTATGTTGCTGCCTTGCCCAGCCAGCGACGGCTAAGCCGCGGCAATTTTCGCCGGCGTCAGCGGCAGGCTCCTGATCCGCTTGCCGGTCGCCGCAAACAGCGCATTGGCAACGGCCGGGCCTATCAAGGCAGTTGCCGGCTCGCCGATGCCGCCCGGCTTCTCCTGGCTCTTGACCAGGGTAACGTCGATCTTGGGCATCTCGTTCATGCGCAATACCGGGTAGTTATGGAAATTGGTCTGTTGCACCCTGCCGTTTTCCAGTGTGATGTCGCCATACAAGGCCGCGGAAAGCCCAAACACGATACTGGATTGAATTTGCGCATCGACCGTGTCCGGGTTGACCATGTGCCCAAGGTCGGCCACCACAGTCACCTTGTGCACCCGGATCTCATTGTCCTTGTTGACAGAAATCTCGGCAACTTGCGCCATATAGGTGTCATAACCCTCCATCAGCGCGATCCCTCGCTTGTGGCCTGCCGGCAGGGGCTTGCCCCAGCCGGCTTTTTCTGCCGCCTGCTTGAGTACATTGGCAAAACGCGGCTGCTTGGTCAATAATTCCATGCGATAGGCATACGGATCCTTGCCCGCAGCATGGGCCAGTTCATCGATGAAGCTCTCGTTGGGGAAGGCATTCAAGGCATGGCTGACGGAGCGCCAGTAGCCCACCCGCAAACCGGCATCGTGGATATACATGTCTTGCGTCATATTGGGAATGTCGTAGGGCACGACCGAGGCCTCGGCCATGAACGGGTCCAGTGTTTCTTTCGGCAAGCCGAAAGCGCGCTGGGTGATGGATTGCGACGTCAGCTCAAACTTCAAGGCAGTAGGCTTGCCGCCGGCATCCAGCCCTGCCGCCATGCGGTTGACTGCCATAGGCCGGTAAAAGTCATGGGTCGTGTCGTCTTCGCGGCTCCATAACAGCTTGACCGGTTTGCCGACCGCCTTGGATATCTGCGCTGCCTGCACAATGAAGTCCAGTTCCAGCCTGCGGCCGAAACCTCCGCCCAGGAACGTGGTTTTCAAGGTAATGTCTTCGGGCTTGATACCCAGCGCCGCGGCGACTGCTCCTTGCGCGCCCTGCTGGAATTGGGTAGGGCCGATCAGCAGTATTTTTCCATCGCGAAAATCTGCGGTGAAGTTCATGGGCTCCAGAGTGGCATGGGCCAGCAGCGGTGATACATATTCGGCTTGCAGGCTCTTGGCCGATCCCTTGATGGCGGCATCCACATCGCCGCCGGTAGTTTTGATATTGATTTTCTTCTCATGGGCGGAAGCGCCGCGTATGTCCGCCAGCATGTTCGCATTGTTCAATTTTGCAACACTGCCCTCATCCCATTGCACGGTCAGTGCTTCACGGGCTTTTTTCGCGCGCCAGTAGCTGTTTGCCACCACCGCCACGCCGTCGGGAATTTGCACCACGTCGATCACGCCGGGCATGCTGCGCGCCTTGGCGCCGTCGAAACTCTTCACAGTGCCGCCGATCACCGGGCATTGCTCCAGCGATGCGTAGACCATGCCGGGTAGTTTTACATCGATACCGAATTCTGCAGTGCCATTGACCTTCCTCGGCGTATCCAGGCGCTTGATAGGTTTGCCGACCAACTTGAAGTCTTTAGGATCTTTCAGCACCACGTCGGCGGCGGCCGGAATAGGCAGCTTGGAGGCCGCCTCGGCCAGTTCGCCATAGGTGGCATGCTTGCCGCCCGGCCCTTTGACCACGCCATTATCGGCCGTGCATTTGGCGGCATCTACCCCCCACTTTTGAGCCGCTGCGGAGATCAGCATCATCCGGACCTGGGCTCCACCTACACGCAGCTTTTCCCAGCCATCCCTGACCGAGGTAGAGCCGCCGGTAATCTGCGCTCCCAACAGCGCATTGACGTATACCGCCCCCGGCGGCGCGATATCCACCTTGATTTTTCGGACGTCGACGTGCAGTTCTTCGGCAATCAGCATGGGCATGGACGTATATACGCCCTGCCCCATTTCCGAGCGAGCGGAGATCAGTGTAATCGTATTGTCATCGGCAATATGCACCCAGGCATTCGGCGTATACATTGTGCCGGCCGCCTGCGCCTCGCCGATTGTACCGGGCAAGACAACACCCATCATCAGGCCGCCGCCGGCGACGGCGGAAACTTTCAGGAAATCGCGTCTAGTTGTGGTCATCGCATTCTCCTTAAGCTGCTTTGGCTGTTTTTTGCATTTCTGCTGCGGCGAACTTGATCGCGGCACGAATGCGGTTATAGGTGCCGCAACGGCAGATATTGCCGCTCATCGCATTATCGATATCGGTATCCGACGGATTTTTATTGGCGGCAAGCAATGCCGCGGCACTCATCAATTGCCCCGATTGGCAGTAGCCGCATTGCGGTACATCGAAAGCGATCCAGGCCTTTTGCAGAACATGGGAGTTATCTTTCGACAGTGACTCAATAGTCGCCACCTTCTTGCCCGCGACAGCCGATACGGGAGTCTGGCACGAACGGATTGGGGTGCCGTCAAGATGGACGGTGCAGGCGCCGCACAATGCTGCGCCGCAACCAAATTTGGTGCCGGTGAGGCCGACTTCATCGCGGATAACCCATAGCAATGGGGTATCCGCTTCTGAAGTCACCGACACAGGCTTGCCATTTAGATTGAAACCTATCGCCATTTTTATCTCCATTTTTGTTGGAACAGCTTTTATTGTGCCAATTTGAAACACTTTTACTTAACGGACATGACATCAATAGATAATTTGCAATTGTCATGCCAGCCACAGGTGTGGCGGGGATGCGATGCGCTGCGTGCCGCCCCTATGAGCAACGTGCGTCAAACTTGAACAGGTGTTACATTAGGCAAAAAACAAGCAAAAATCATTTCCATCCTTCCTGCGGAGTCCAGAAATGCGCCAAGCAATAGAGCCAGGCAAAAGCAGTGTGCAAGCCACACCGCAAGCACCCAGCAAACCGGCAAGCATCATTTCTGCCAGCACCCATCCCGACCTGCTTCAGGAATCCCGCCAGCGCTCAGCGGCATTCGGGCTGGATGCGCATGCGTCGCCGGACTTCAGCGCCCTCAGCCACAAAGAACTGAGCATGGCGATAGAACAAAGTCGCGCCTTGCATGCCTATGCATTGCCAGTGATGGAAACCCTGTACGAGCAGATATGCGATACGCATAGCATGGTGGTGCTGACCGATGTCAAAGGACATATCCTGCATTCGTTTGGGGACAATGATTTTTTACAGAGGGCCGAGAAAGTCGCCATCCGGCCCGGAGTCAGTTGGGCCGAGAGTAGCAAGGGCACCAATGCCATAGGCACGGCGCTGGCAGAACAGGCGCCTGCGCTGATCCACGCCGACGATCACTATATGGTCGCGAATCATTTCCTGACGTGTTCCGCAGCACCCATTTTCGATCATCAGGGCAATGTGATCGGGGTGCTGGACGTGACCGGCGATTACCGCAGCTATCACAAACACACGATGGCGCTGGTGCGCATGTCGGCGCAGATGATAGAGAACCAGCTATTCTCGGCCGCATTTGAGGATGCAATCACGCTGCATTTCCATAGCCGGCCGGAATTCATCGGAACGCTGATGGAGGGTATCGCGTCATTTACGCCCGGCGGCCGCTTCCTGTCGGCCAATCGCAGCGCCTTGTTCCAACTGGGATTGCCGCTGGCCGCCCTGCAGCCGCACACCTTCAGCTCCCTGTTCGGCTTGCCGGTCTCTGCATTGTTTGATCATTACCGGGCGGCGGCGCCGCAATTCCTTAGCCTTACCCTGCCAGGCGGCGTGCGGGTATCCGCGCGCGCCGAGCTCAAGCTAAGCCAGAGCTTTTCTTCGTATGCTCCAACAGAGCTTTCCAAAACTGCATCCAGAGTGCCCGCATCGGCGATGAAAGCAAACCCAGCCTCCAGCCTGGCCAGTTTGAAAACCGGCGACGCCAGCCTGGCGGCGTTGATAGACAAGGTCAGCAAGGTGCTGGGCCGCGACATCCCCATCCTGATTACCGGGGAAACAGGTTCCGGCAAGGAATTGCTGGCACAGGCCATCCATCATGGCTCCCCGCGCGCGCCGGCCCCGTTCATCGCGGTCAACTGCGCGTCGATACCGGAAACCCTGATCGAGTCCGAGCTATTCGGCTATGAAGACGGCGCCTTCACCGGTGCGAGGAAGAAAGGCAATACCGGCAAGATATTGCAGGCACAAGGCGGCACCCTGTTCCTGGACGAGATCGGCGATATGCCGCTGAACATGCAGGCGCGGCTATTAAGGGTATTGCAGGAGCGGATGATCACTCCGCTCGGGAGCAATAAATCCACCCCGGTGGACATTGCGATTATTTGCGCCACCAATCGCAACCTGCGCGAACTGATCGGCAAGAATGCCTTTCGCGACGACTTGTATTACCGCCTGAACGGACTGGTGCTGAAGCTGCCTCCTCTGCGGGACCGCACCGACATTGCCGTCATCATCAAGAAGATGCTGCGGGAATTGTCCAGTGCAAACTACACGATAGCGCCGGAAGTCATGCAGTTGTTCCAACGGCACTCCTGGCCGGGAAATTTGCGGCAATTGAACAATCTGCTGCGCACCGCAGTCATCATGAGCGACGATACGCATGAGATCCGGCGCGAACATCTGCCGGAGGATTTTCTTGAGGAAATGGGAATATTGCCGACTCGATCGGCGGCTTCTGACGCAGCAGCTTCGCCACCGGTATTGAGCGGAAAATTGCAAGAATTGGAATTGACCGCAATTCAACAGGCACTGCAACAGCATGGCGGCAATGTGTCCGCTGCCGCGCGCGCCCTGGGAGTGTCGCGCAATACCATTTATCGCAAGGCGCACCACTAGGGCCTGATCGGGCGATCGCTTTTGCCGATTGCCGCCTGATCATTGCCGTAGTCAATCGGCCATCGGCGTAAACCGCTGCACCATTTGCCCATCCACCTCGATCATTTCAAAAAATACACTTTTCGGCCGTGTCCAGTATGTGCCGTTTTGCGCCTTGTAGACGATGGTCGGGCTCAAATCCGATTCCTGGGTCGCTTCGCACACCAATTCGTAGATGCCGCCCTTGTAGTGACGATAGCGCTGCGCGGATTTGCTTTTCGGGCCGGGCGATGGCAATGCCTGGTCGGCGCGGGCTTTCAATGAAGGCTGCTTCTCCAGATAAGCGGCAACTTTCGCGGCGCTGAGTTTGTTCACCTGCTGCAGCAGGCGTGGGTCGACCGGCGTGATGCCGTAGCGTTCCCCAAGGTGGGCGCCTATGCGCAATAGCAAAGCCGACGCCACCTCCGCATCGGCTTCCGCCCTATGCGCGCTGCCTTTAAAGCGGATACCCAGCGATGACGCCAACGGCCCCAGCGAATAACTGTCCAGGCCGGGAAACACGCGGCGTGACAACTTGACGGAACACACAACACCGTCGTAGACCGGCAGCAGGCCCAGCCTGTCGCTCTCGGCCAGCAGAAATTTTTCGTCAAAGCTGGCATTGTGCGCCGCTAGCGTCGCGTCGCCGATAAACGCTACCAGTTCAGGCATGACCTCGGACACCGGCGGCGCCTTGTTCACCATGGCCTGCGTAATGCCGGTCAATTGGGTGATGAAGGACGGAATGCGCACATTGCAATTGATCAGCGATACGTACCTGTCCACCACCTCGCCGCCGACAATGCGTAAAGCCGCGACCTCGGTGACACGCCCGCCCTGGTCCGGACTCATGCCTGAGGTTTCAAAATCGATCATTACTATGGGCTTTTCAAACATGAGGGCTTTCAAATTGCAAAGGCGTGAATTATGCGGGCAAGACCATGCTTTAATCAAATTCAAATGCGTCAAATGCGCATTGTGGAAAATTGGCAGAGAAATATCTACGCCGTGCCATTGTGACAAGCTGCTTGCTTAGGTTAATATACTAGCGACACCGGCGCCTGTTACCTGCCATGCAAGAATTTTCACAGCCTGGCATCGCGCCTCCTGAGTCGGCACTGACAAGAACGGTACTTTTCAGTGTTTCAATGGTGCTGTATGTATTGTAAACACACCGCTTGCCAGACCCGGTTCCCTGCTGTTTATTTTGACGGCTTCACAAGAGCCCGTCATTGCCACGTTTTATCTGTAAGCGCGGCTGAAAATGGAATTCTCTCTGCAAAAATGAAACTATTTATTCGAGACAAACTCCGGCTGGCCCACAATGATTTGCTGCGCGATCTGGTTTACCGCCGCTTGTGGACATCGATATTGATCAGCTCTTTCGGCGCGCAGGTGACCATGCTGGCGCTGCCGCTGACGGCTGCGGTGTTGCTGCATGCCAGCCCGACCCAGATGGGCTTGCTGGTGTTTATGGAAACCCTGCCTTTTGTGCTGCTATCCTTGCCATCCGGCGTCTTGCTGGATCGCATATGCAAATTGCCGGTATACATCATAGGGGAAAGCACGATCTCGGTCGCCGTCGCCAGCGTGCCGCTCGCCGCCTGGCTGGGTTGGCTCAGCATGGACTGGCTGTATGTCGTCGGTTTCGTCATCGGCGCAGTCAATACGACCGCAGGCAGTGCCGCGCAGATTGTGCTGACGCAGATCGTTCCCAGGGACAGGCTGGTGGAGGCGCATGCCAAGAATGCGCTGGCGACTTCCGGATCGGAAATCGCCGGCCCGGCTGCTGCAGGAGCCTTGATCAAATTGCTCGGCGCGCCGCTGGCACTGCTGGCCGACGCCGTGTTGTTGTTGACCTCGGCCACCATCCTGCGCGGGATCGACGTCAAGGAAATCCGTCCGGTACGCGCGGATGCGCATTTCTGGCGCGATCTGAAAGCAGGTGTGCATTTTGTCCGCAACAAGCGCCTGCTGGTGACCCTGGCCGCCACAGTCGGCGGTTGGCAGCTATGCTACAACGCTGCGCTGGTCGTGCAGATACTGTTTGCCACCCGCGTCCTCGGCCTCAGCGAGCAGGCGGTGGGCTTCTGCTATATGGGCATGGGCCTGGGCAGCATTGTCGCCAGCGTTTTTGGCAACCGCATCAGCCGCCATCTCGGTCCGGGTCCTTGCCTCGTCGCCGGCGTAGCCGTGTGCGGCACCGGCTGGCTCTCGCTGGCCGTTGCGCCGGCAAACGCTTTCGGCGTGCTGGCATTTGCCTTCATGCTGGTTTGTTTCAGCATAGGCGGGGTGCTGATCTTCATCAATTTCCTGGCTCTGCGCCAGGCTGTCACGCCCGAGCCTTTGCTGGGCCGGATGACCAGCACGATGCGCTGGCTGATCCTGATCCCTGCCGGACCGGGCGCACTGATAGGCGGCTGGATGGGCGAACATGTCGGTTTGCGCTATTCGCTGGGATTCGCGGGCTTATCCGCACTACTGCTGGCCAGCGTGGCCTGGCGCAACCCGGTCATCCGGGCGATTACGGTCTTGCCGCAAATAGAAAAACACGAAGAGCTGCTAAGCGCCTGAGCAACTGCTTCATATAAATAAACCATCAAATCCCCTGTTTTGACACAAAAATAGGGAATTTTCTCCTTATTGCGCGTCGCAGCACAATCAACAGCCTTATACCATTGCGCAGCGCGAGCAAAAAGCAGCATAATGCACGACTAAATTTATCCTGGTTGCATTTATGCAAGAACCGGGGCAATTTTGCAGCAGCTTTTAGTCAAGGCCAGACGGGCACACAATGTCCGGCAGCCTGCTTTTGCCTACACAATAAGGTCGATAAATGTCAAAAGAAACGTCTTCCCCAGCCGTGAGCCCGTACATCCCGGCCTCGGCGCAAATCCCTGAACTAAGCATCCGGGCACTCCTGATGGGGGTGATCCTGGGCATGGTATTTGGCGCCTCATCCCTGTATCTGGTACTAAAGGTTGGCCTGACCGTCAGTGCATCCATCCCTGTCGCCGTGATCGCGATTACGCTGTTCCGCCTTTTCAACAAGATGGGCGGCAAGGATTCCACCATCCTGGAAAACAGTATTACCCAAACCGCAGGTTCAGCCGGCGAATCGCTGGCCTTCGGCCTGGGCGTGACCATGCCCGCCATCCTGATCCTGGGGTTTGACCTGGAAATTTCGCGCGTGATGCTGGTCGGCGTCTTGGGGGGGCTGCTCGGCATCCTGATGATGATTCCTATGCGCCGCACGATGATCGTCGAGCAGCATAATGAATTGAAATATCCTGAAGGCACGGCATGTGCAGCGGTATTGATGGCGGCGGCAACACCGGCTTCGCGCGAAGCGGCCGGCGAAACCACCCATCCGGACGCCCAGGATGATGCAGGCAAGCGCGCTGCGATCATTTTCGGCGGCTTCGGCATAGGCCTGCTGTACAAGATATTCAACGTGGCATTCAAGGGCTGGAAGGATACGCCCGAGCTTGCGTTCGGCGCTCCCCTGAAGGGCGGCTCCATCGGTGCCGAGGTATCACCGGAGCTGCTGGGCGTCGGTTATATCATCGGACCGCGCATCGCGTCCGTGATGGCGGCCGGCGGCGTCTTGTCCTACCTGCTGCTGATCCCGATGATCAAGTTTTTCGGCGATGCCTTGAGCGTGCCCGTCAGTCCGGGCACCAAGCTGATCAGCGAAATGGCCCCGCACGACATTCGCAGCGCCTATATCCTGTACATCGGCGCGGGCGCGGTTGCGGCCGGCGGCCTGGTCAGCCTGTTCCGCGCCATGCCGACCATCTGGCGCAGCCTGTCTGCCGGCCTGGCAGGCATGGGCAAAGGCGCCGCGGCGACCATCAGCGCGCCACTGCGCACCGACCAGGATATTCCCATGAAATGGGTAATCATCGGCTGCCTGTCCATCATCGCCGTGATCACCGTTGCAACCCCATTGCACATGAACCTGCTGGGCGCCCTGCTGATCCTGGTGTTCGGCTTTTTGTTTGCGACCGTATCTTCGCGCTTGACCGGTGAAATCGGCTCCTCGTCCAATCCCATCTCCGGCATGACCGTGGCGACCCTGTTGTTCACCTGTCTGATCTTCCTGATCATGGGCTGGACTGGCGGCCAATACTATGTGACTGCATTGTCCGTCGGCGCCATCGTTTGTATCGCATCCAGCAATGCCGGCACTACATCGCAAGATTTGAAAACCGGCTTCCTGGTCGGCTCCACGCCGAAATATCAGCAATATGCGATCCTTGCGGGCGCCCTGTCGTCGGCGCTGATCCTGGGCCCTATCCTGTTGAAGCTGAATGATGCGGGCACCGTATATGTGCCGGCGGCGCAAGTTGCACCCAACCTGAGCACCGATGTATCCAAACTGACCGACACCGATCACTTGCAAGGCCCGCAGGCCGAGCAGGACAAGGCGAGTTACAAAGTCTGGCACAAGCTGGATACCGTCGGCGGTCCGGCCGGCAAATACCTGGTGGACAATGCCGGCAAGGTTGTCTACCTGGTCGACCCGGGCATCAACGGCTCCTATAACAAGCGCCCTGACGGCACCGAAGTAAAGAAATATGATGCCCCTAAAGCTGTGCTGATGTCCTACATCATCAAGGGCATACTGGATCGTCAACTGCCGTGGTCCCTGGTCTTGTTCGGCGTGATGATCGCGCTGGTGCTGGAAATGGCCGGCATTCCTTCGCTGGCGTTTGCCGTCGGCGTGTATCTGCCGTTGTCCTCCTCTGCCCCGCTGTTTGTCGGCGGCATGATACGTTGGCTGGTAGATCGCCGCAGCAGCAAGCTCGAGCATAACCAGCACATGAGCCAAGAAGAGAAGCAGGCCGCGGGCGACCGCAGCTCCGGCGTGTTGCTGGCATCCGGCTACATCGCCGGCGGTGCGTTGGCGGGTATTGTGATTGCGTTCACCGCGGGCATCCTGACCCACTTTGACAAAACAATAGGCGAATGGTCGACCAAGTACAATCCTTTCTTTGAGGGCGCGAGTTCAGACGGATTGTCCTTGATCCCGTATGCCGTGATCATCCTGGCCCTGTACTGGGTGGCACGCGAGAAAAAACTGGGCTGACATAGCCGTTACCAGCATTGCTGAATAGAAAAAAGGCTTAAACGTAAAACGTTTAAGCCTTTTTCTTTGCTGGCGTCTGAATGCGCTCAGGCGAACTCGGCGCTACGCAACATCTCCGTCAATTCGGCGATATAGCGGGTCTGCGACTTGACGCAAAATCCTCCCGAATAAGGATTCATGAAGCCATGCGAAGTATTTTTTGCTACCTCCGCGCTGTGTCCTTTTGCCCTCAATTCGGCAACCAGTTCAGCGGGATCGAATGCCGGCTCCCTTTCGGCAAAGACCAGGCGCACGGGGCAGCGTGGCGCCAGGCTTGCATAATCGCGTATGCGCGAGCCGTAAAACAGGGTCAGCATTTGCAAACGGCTAAAGCCCGGCGTCGCACTGCCCAGCCAGAGCGCAGAGGCGCCTGCGCTAAAACCTATGGCAAACTGGATGCCGGCCGCCCCTTTGGCCAGTATCGACTGTATCTTGTCGGCGTAGCGGGCCACGCCGCCTTCGGCGAGGAATGCCTGATACGCTAAGCGTTCGGAGTAGTAGCTGCTGCGCTCATCGTCGAAAGGTGAAACCAGTTGGCAATTGCCTCCCAGGCTTCTCGCCAAACTGGATACTGCGGGGGTAATGCCAAATACGTCGGTAGCGATAAGAACGGTCATGTATAAATGGTGGCGAAACTGTAGCCTGCGTCAATGCGTTGCTTGAAAATACAGCGAATCAGAACTTGCAGCGAGCGCCCGTTGCATCTGCGCCCAATCTTAAAAGGAAGCGCGGAGACTACCGGATATGGCCGTGAATTTCAACACATTCAGTAAATTCCTCTTTCTATTTCACGGGCTTGAATGCGATACTGCGACGGCCATTATGCTTGGCTACCGCCCTGACTGTAGAAAACAAGTCAACACGTCCTGGGTTCGGGGCAGGACAAATTCGCTCGTCAGGAGGATATGTGAGACCAATGCAATCCCCGCATGATCAGTCGAGGTGCTGGTACGCGCTCGTCGCTGCGATCCTGGCCTGGCTGGCACTCGGCACGCAATTGGGCATCATTCTGGCGAGCCGTTTCGCCAGCGGCGCAAGTTTGATGGGAGGCGTGCTCAACTTTTTGAGTTTTTTTACTGTCCTGACCAATATCTTGGCTGCGGTCACACTAACGGTATCTTCGAGAAGTGCTCAAGGATGGATGAATCAGTTTTTTTCCCGGCCAACGGTGCTCAGCGGCATCGCGGCGAACATCGCCCTGGTCGGGATCGCCTATAGCCTGTTGCTGCGACATCTATGGCAACCGCAGGGACTTCAACTGCTGGCAGACGCACTCTTGCACGATATACTGCCGGCGCTCTTCTTATTGTATTGGCTCCTGTTTGTGCCCAAAGGCTTATTGCGTTGGCGCGATATTCTCAACTGGGCATTGTTTCCAGCCATGTACCTCGTATATGCGTTGCTGCGGGGTGCAGCATTCAAGCTTTACCCCTACCCCTTTATCGATGCTGAGCGCTTGGGTTATGCGCAGGTGTTCGTGAATTCCGGCGGCATACTGGTCGGCTTCACGGGCATTTCCGTGCTGCTCATGGTGCTGGATAGTCGCATGGGCAAAAATACGGCTAGTGAACGCTAGAATTACGTATACAAAAATGCCTGGGCCAAAGTGGAATGGGCGCAGGATCATTGTCGTCCGCTGAAAATCGGAGGCGTAAATCTTATGAGGCAAATCAATCTGCTAACGATTGGAGAAACATGCGCATTCCTTGTGCAATAAACATCGCCGGCTGTTGCCGCGCATTCGCCATTAGCATGTTATTTATCGCGACGGGTATTGCCCATGCGGACGGTCTGGGCGATTTGAAGGCTGCACTGGCTCGCCAGCAGGGGCAGACCCCGATCAAGGGCAGTCTGGAACTCAAGACCTGGAGCCGTCGCGGCGACGGCAAGGATCTCGATGAAAGCAATGGTCTTGCCAGCATCACGATAGAGGACAACTTGAGGGGTATGCAGGTGCAATACAGCCGCGACGTCCTGGCCCGCATGGAGACCGAGGAGCGCGCCAGGGAAAAGGACCCCAAGACCAAAACGCCCACCTTGTCTGCACTGAAAGAACTCAATACCGGCGAACTCCGGGGAATGACTAACGCCGCATACGCCTTGTCCATGGCGCTGGATAAGCTCAATTTCAAGAATGAGCGTCCCGAGGTATGGAATGGAAAATCTGCGCGCGTGCTGAGTTTTGACGCCAGCCTGGACAGGCAAAGCGAAAAAGATAAGAAATACGTTAAAAAATTTGAAGGCACGGCGGAAATCTGGATTGCCGCCGACGGTACGCCGCTGGCCAGTCGTTCACATCAGAATATCTCGGGGCGCGCGTTCGTTGTAATCAGCTTTGAAGCAGTCAATCATGAAGAGCAGGTATTTTCACTGGTCGGCGACAGGCTGATCGTCTTGCGCAAAGAAGTCTACAACAGCGGATCCGGCGCCGGAGAAAAAGGCGAAAGCCGCGTCACCAAGACTTTGCAACTGCAGCCTTAAAGCAAAACAGCCGCTTGACCAAGCAAGCGGCTGTTTTATTTGCAGGTGCAGCGACCGGCTTCGAACTAGCGTTTGAAGCGTGCCTCAGCTACCTCGTCCGCCACCACGCTGGTGGAGCGGTCTTCGCGGTCGGCACGGGCAAATACTTCGGCCAGCGTATCGCTGATTTCGCGTACATGCGCTTCGACGTCGGCTTGCGGCTTGTTCAGGTATTCGTAGCACACCTTGATGATGCCGCCGGCATTGATCACGAAGTCAGGCGCGTACAACACGCCTTTCTGGCGCAATAAATCGCCCACATCGGCTGTCGCCAGCTGGTTATTGGCGGCGCCGGCGACGATCTTGACCTTCAGGCGGGACAAGGTGTCCGGGTTTAGCGTGGCACCCAATGCGCAAGGCGCGTAGATATCAGCCTGCACATCGTAGATCGCCATAGTGGAAACGATTTCCGCTCCCAGTTCGACCCTTGCGCGCTCCAGCGCCGCTTCATCGATGTCGGCCACGATCAGTTTGGCGCCGGCAGCGTGCAAGCGACGTGCGTAGTCGTAACCTACATGGCCCAGGCCCTGCAATGCCACGACCAGGCCTTCCATGGAGTCGCGTTTCAGCTGGTGCTTGACCGCTGCCTGCGCACCCACGAAGCAACCCAGCGCGGTGAACGGCGATGGGTCTCCGCTGTCACCCAGGCCGGCGACGAAACGGGTTTTGGTGGCAACGTGGGCCATATCCGCCGGACTGGTGCCTACGTCTTCTGCCGTGATGTAGCGGCCGCCGAGGCGCTCCAGCGCTTCGCCGAGAGCTTCGAACAGCGCCGGTGTCTTGTCGGTCTTGGGGTTGCCGATAATGACGCTTTTGCCGCCGCCGATAGGCAGGCCGGCAACCGCGTTCTTGTAAGTCATGCCGCGCGACAGGCGCAACACATCGTTGACTGCGTGCGCTTCGGACGCGTAATTCCACATACGGCAACCGCCCATGGCCGGGCCCAGATTGGTATTGTGGACGGCAATGATGCCTTTCAGTCCGGATTTTGCTTCGGAGACGAATACCACCTGTTCGTGGTTGTCGAAATTGAGTTCATTAAAGATGAAAGCGGTCATGCTTATGGCTCCGCGCGGGTCAATATCGCCGGGCCAGATCGGCCAGAGCGATGTTTGCCGCAGTAATTAGGGTTAATGGCAAAAAAATATAACAAAACATTTGTCGCTTTTGCAGCAGGGTGTTGCCGCTAGGCGAGATAGGCGGTGATTGTGTCACGCGCGACGGAGTATAAGTTATAGGTTGGTGAAACTCAACCGCATGCCCAGGCTGATGAGCTGCATGCACCGCCGTGGCGGCGGTTCAATTGCATAAATAATATGCATCGGCGGCGTGCGCTTGCCGCAGCAAAGCATTCAAGCGTTTTTCAAACCGAGGTTCCTAAATGCAATTAGTTTATTGACAGGCAAGTATCCTGACTAGGATACTGCTGGATTATTCCCTTTTTTAGGGCATTTTTTGTTAAGAACAGCAGAAAGGAATCCCGTGTTTCCGCTCAAAACCGCTCACGCCGTGAGCCTGACTTTTTCTCTTTTGCTGGCTAGCGGCGCGGTTGTCGCAGCCAATACGGCAGTCCCCGTCAGCCAGACGCCGGCGGCAACCAGCGGGGCGCCGAAGCGCCCTATTACTCATGATGTCTATGCCGGCTGGCGCTCCATCCAGGGCAATGCGCTGAGCCGTGACGGCCAGTGGGCAAGCTATGCGCTGACGGCCCAGGAAGGCGACGGCGAGATCGTGGCCCGCCATCTGGCAAGCGGGCGCGAATATCGCTATCCGCGAGGCACCGCGCCGGTTTTTAGCGCGGATGGACGGTATGTCGCATTTGCTATCCAACCTACCCGCCTGGAGTTGGACAAGGCGAAGAAAGACAAGAAAAAGCCTGAAGACATGCCAAAGCCCGGTATGGGCATGATGGACCTGGCGACCGGCAAGGTGGAAGCCATAGAGCGTGTGAAGCGCTTTGCACTGCCTGAAGATGCAGGCTCTGTCGTTGCAGTCTTGCTGGAGCCGTTAAAAGATGCAAAGAAGAGCGGCAAGAAGGACGACAAGGCATCGGATTATGCCGATGGCGCCGCCCTTGACCAGGAGGCCCCGTCCGGCGATGCCGCCGGCAAAAAGAAAGAAGCAGGCACTGAGTTGTACCTGATCAATCTGGCCACGGGCAAGCGCGATTCGTACAAGGATGTCGCCGAGTTTGCATGGTCAAAAGACGGCACTCAACTGGCATATGCGGTGTCGGTCAAGGACGCTGCCAAGTCCAAAGACAAGGACGGCGGCAAAGCCACGGATGCGGAGAAAGATAAAGAAGACAAATCGGATAAATCCCTTCAGCAGTCTGCGCTGCAATCGAGTCCGGCTCACGAGGGAGTCTACGTCGTCAATATCGCCGACGGCAAGATGCGCGCATTGCTGACCGGCCCCGGCAGCTATAAATCCCTTAGCTTCGACGAGGCCGGGCGGCAACTGGCCTTCCTGACCAACCGCGACCAGCTCAAGGAAAAGGAAGATCACAAGGAGAAGTACAAAGACAAGGAATTCACTCCAGCGTTTGCCGTGTATTACGCAGGCAAAGCCGACAATGCAGCTTCGCTGCTGGTCTCCGGCAGTACGGCGGGCATGCCCGCCGAATGGGCGCCCAGCGAGCACGGCGCATTAAAGTTCAGCAAGGATGGCGAGCGACTCTTCCTGGGCACTGCGCTGGCGCCGAAAATAGAGTCCAAAGACGCGCCCGAGCCCATGAAGGTGGATCTGTGGAGCTGGAAAGATCCGGAACTTCAGCCGATGCAAAAAGTAAAGGCGGAGAAAGAAAAGAACCGCAGCTATCGCGCCGTCGTTCACCTGAAGGCCAAACGCTTTGTACAATTGGCGACGCTGGAGATGCCGGACGTCATCGCCAATGACAATGCCCGCTTTGCATTGGGCCAGAGCGACCTGCCCTACAGGATGATGGCATCCTGGGATGCGCTATATTACGACGCCTATGCGGTGGACCTGCAATCCGGCAAGGCCAGCCGAATGGCGGAGAAACTGCGTGTCGAGCCTACCCTGTCGCCCGGCGGCAAATACGTATTGGCATTTGACGCCATGAGCAGCACCTGGTGGGCCTATGCCACCAAAGACGGAACCAAGACCGGCCTGACGGCCAGCCTGAAAGTCAGATTTGAAGAACAGGACAAGGATACCCCCGAGCCGAGGGAACCTTACGGCGTGGCGGGCTGGACCGCTGGCGACGCCTCCGTGGTGCTGTATGACCAGTTCGACCTGTGGGAAATCAAGCCCGACACCGGTGCAGCGAAAAACCTGACAGAAGGCTTTGGGCGCAAAAACCACCTGGGACTGCGCTATGTGAAGCTGGACAAGGAAGAGAAGGTGCTGCCGGCCGACAAGCCCTGGATACTGGCGGCGACCAATAGCGATAACTATTCATCAGGTTACTATCAAACCGCTGCGCGCGGCGGCGAACCGAAGAAGTTGATCCATGCCGACAAGCTGATTTCCGGCCTGGTGAAAGCCGGCAAAGCCGATACCATCCTGTTCACCCAGCAGACATTTGAAGAGTTTCCCGATCTGTGGACATCCGACCTCAACTTCCGGACTCCGCAAAAGATCAGCCATGCCAATCCGCAGCAAGCCGAGTTGAACTGGGGCAAGCAGGAATTGATCACCTACACCAACGGCGACGGCAAGCCGCTGAAGGCCCTGTTGCTGAAGCCGGAAAATTTCGACCCCAAGAAAAAATACCCGATGATGGTCTACATCTATGAAAAGATGTCGGACAACCTGTACAAATACGTGCCGCCAGCACCGGCGCAAAATATCAATATCACTCGCTACGCCAGCAATGGCTATATCGTATTGCGTCCGGATATCGTGTATGAAACCGGTTATCCAGGCAAGAGCGCGATGAAGTCCGTCCTGCCGGCAATTGAGCAGGTAATCGCCCAGGGATTTGTCGATCCGCAGCGCGTCGGCATACAGGGACATAGCTGGGGCGCCTACCAGATCACTTATATGATCACGCAGACCAATATCTTCCGTGCTGCGGAGGCTGGGGCATCGATGGCGAACATGATCAGCGGCTACGGCGGCATACGCTGGGGCACTGGCATGAGCCGCGCCTTTCAGTATGAGCGCAGCCAGAGCCGGATAGGCGGCACTCCCTGGGGTAGCCCGCTGCAATTCATTGAAAATTCGCCGATTTTCTCGGTGGACAAGGTGCGCACCCCTTACCTGACCATACACAATGACGACGACGATGCTGTGCCCTGGTACCAGGCGATCGAATTTTTTACCGCGATGCGCCGGCTGGGTAAAGAGGCATACTGGTTCAACTATAACGGTGAGAAGCACGGCCTGAAAAACCGCGAAAACATGAAACACTACACTGTGCATATGGCGGAATTCTTTGACCACTACCTGCTGGATGCGCCGCGACCTGAATGGATGGAGAAACCCGTTCCGTATCTGGAGCGCGGCAAGCGGGATGTGATGGGCCTGTACAAGACACCGGCCATGAAAGAAGCCGAAGCAAAATTTGAAGAGGAAGCAAAAGCCAAGGCGAAGCTCGCCACCGAGCACAAAGCCAAAGCCGAAGAAAAAACCTAGGCAAGTGCATGGGAAGCGATGGTCCGGGCGCAGTGCCTTGGGCCATCACCGCCTTCATCTGGACTGGTCTGGTCCAAATCCTCCGGCAAGAGCCTTATCGTCCAGGGGAAATTGGCCCTCGCAAAAAGAGGTATTAGAGATAGGCGCAGCCTGCCCAGAAAAATGCCCGGCAGTCTGCCTGCCGGATTGCTCGCCTGCACACAGGTCTAATTCCATTACTGGACGGACGCAACACTCGCGGTGCGCGACCCTTCCCAGGATTGCGTATCGATGCGGCAAATATACTCAGGATCGTCGAACGCAACTCATCATAAAACGCAAAAAAAGCGAGTATAGTGCGCAGCAGCATGATGCATAAAAAATAATTTTCCCAACAACGTTGTTTATCGAGATGGGCCGGTTGACACAGCGTCCCGGCCTCATTGATACTTTCGCGCTTGCGGTTGAACTTCTTTTACTTTTACCGCTCCAATCACTCTAATTATACAAATGGAGATCACAAATGTTGCGCCAGACCCTGTTAGCCGTCGCTATTGCCCTATCCCTTGCCGCGTGCAGCAAAGGATCCGACAAAGAAGGGAAAAATGCCGAAGCCAGTGCCAGCGCAAAATCAGCTTCTGCATCGGCCAGCACTGTCGTATTGCTGATCTCCCCTGAAGATTTGATCACGGTTCAAAATAACGACTTGTCTTCCGGACCCGTCATTACCGGCTCCGTACAACCTGAGCGCCGTGCCGATTTGCGCGCCGAAGTGTCTGCCGTAGTACTGCAAGTGTTGAAGGAAAATGGTGAAGCGGTCAAACGCGGCGACCTGCTGGTGCGGCTGGATGATACCTCCATACGTGACAGCCTGAACTCTGCCGAAGCGGCAGTACGCGCATCGGAGCAGACCCTGGATCAGGCAGAGCGCCAATTCCAGAGGTTGAAGACCTTGCGGGCTTCCGGCATGACATCGACTTCGCAACTGGAAGACGCCGAAATTCGCCGCAACAACGCCCAAAGCGACCTGGTCGGAGCCAAGGCCCGCTCTGCGCAGGCTCGCCAGCAATTGCAGCGGACCGAGGTGCGCGCTCCGTTTGAAGGCATCGTCAGTGAACGCAAGGTGTCTGCCGGCGATACCGCGCAGATAGGCAAGGAACTGGTAAAAGTTATTGATCCGGACAGCATGCGCTTTGAGGGCTATGTGTCTGCGGACAGGATCAGCAGCGTCAAGATCGGCCAGCCAGTCGATTTCAGGGTCAATGGCTACGGCCAGCAAGTGTTTGCCGGCAAAGTTAAACGGGTTGATCCGGCAGCCAATGCCACTACACGCCAGGTAGAGGTCCTGGTCAGCTTTATTGACAGCAAGCAGCCCAAAGTATCGGGCCTGTATGCGGAAGGCCGCATAGAAGCCACTAGCGTTTCTACCTTGATGATACCGGAAGCAGCCCTCGTACGTAACGGCGACAAGACCTTCGCCTGGCGTGTGAAAGACGGCATGGTCAATAAAATCGGCCTGGCGCTCGGTGAGCGCGATCAGCGTCGCGGCGACTATGTCGTGCGCAACGGCCTGGCCGACGGCGACAAGGTAGTGCGCAATCCTATATCGACGATGAAAGACGGGCAAAAGGTGACGCTGACGCCTTCGGCGACCGCTGCGGCAATGCCATCCGGCGGCGCGTCTTCAGGTACAGCGGGGAAATAGACCATGTTCCTATCCGACTTTAGTATCAAGCGCCCAATTGCGACGATAGTCATCATCATCGCTTTGATGTGCCTCGGCCTGTTGGCCTTGAAAAAATTGCGCGTCAATGAGATCCCCGACGTGGAACAGCCGGTATTGGTGGTAAGCATCCCCTACCCCGGCGCCTCACCCGAAACGGTAGAGAGAGAGATCATCAGCCGCATCGAGAAATCCTTGCAAAGTATCTCAGGGGTATACCAGATTCGCGCCACTGCCAGCGAGAGCAGCGCATCTATTGTCATCGTGTTCAATTTCAACAAGAACATGGTGGAAGCCTCGGATGAGGTGCGCAATGCCATTGCAACGGTGCGCTATAAATTGCCGCTAGAGATGCGCGAACCGGTTTTGCAGCGGGTCGATCCGGCGGCGCAACCTATCATGCAATTGGCCCTGTCTTCCAGGACACAAACCCATGCAGAGATATCACGCCTGGCTGAAGATGATTTGTCGGATAAGTTCCGCGGTATAGACGGAGTTGCCGTGGTCAGCGTCGGCGGCTCGCTGAAGCGTGAATTGAGCGTGTTGCTGCGCGCCGAGAAATTGCGCGAATACAATGTATCGATCAATGATGTCGTCAATGCGCTGCGCAACCAGAATACGACGGCGCCGGTAGGTAAAATCCGGGGCGCCTTGGATGAACAGAGCATACGCCTGGTTGGCCGGATCGAATCGCCCAGCGACTTTGAACAGATTGTCATCCGGCGTAGCGGCAATGAAGTGGTGCGCCTGGCGCAGGTGGCCACCATTGCAGACGGCTTTGCCGAACTGACCAGTTTTAGCGTGCGCAACGGCTTGCCGAATGTGGGGATTTCCGTTACCCGTTCGCGAGACGCCAGCACCGTCACCGTGGCGAAAAAAATTCGCGAGATGGTCGACGAAATCAATAAAACCCTGCCGAAAGGAACCACGATAGAAGTGACGCAGGACGGCGGCAAGGATGCAGAGAGTAGCCTGAATAATGTGATTGAATCCCTGATGTTCGGCGCAGTGCTGACGATCTTTGTCGTGTATGTGTTCCTGAACTCATGGCGTTCCACGCTGATTACCGCGCTGAGCTTGCCAACCTCGGTAATTGCCGCTTTCATCGCAGTATGGCTATGCGGATTCACACTGAATTTCATGACTCTGCTGGGGTTGTCTCTGGCGATCGGGGTGCTGATTGATGACGCGATTGTGGTGCGGGAAAACATCGTGCGGCACATGGAGATGGGTTCCGATCGGCGCACTGCGGCCAGCGCCGGGACCCGGGAAATCGGTCTGGCCGTTGCCGCAACGACGTTCTCTATTATCGCCGTGTTTATTCCGGTTGCCTTCATGCCGGGGGTTTCGGGCGAGTGGTTCAGGCCGTTTGCGCTGACCGTTGCCAGCTCGGTGTTGGTGAGCCTGTTCATATCTTTTACGCTGGACCCGATGCTGTCTGCCTATTGGGGCGATCCGGTGGGCCACCATCTCGCGCCCAAAAAGGGCCTGAGCTTGTGGCTGTCGCACTTCAATAAATGGTTCGACCATCAGGCCGACCGCTACGGGCACGTGATTGCCTGGGCCCTGCACCATCGCCGCTGGATGGCAATTATTGCCGGATTAAGCCTGGTTGCCGCGTTGGCCCTGCACGTCACATTTGGCGGATCAAGCTTCCTTCCGGCGGCAGACAACGGCACCATCGCCATTGACATACGTACGCCTTCCAGCGCCAGCCTGGGCTATGCCCGAATGAAGGTGGAGAAAGCCGCAGAACTGGCTCGTACCCTACGGGAGACCGTGGCCACCAACAGCACCGTGAATGCCAACGGCGGCCGTGTGTATGTGGACATAGGCAAGAGTACCGACCGCAAACGCTCCGCCAACGAGATTGCTATTGACCTGCGCAAGCTCATGTCCAGCATTATCGGCGGCGAGTTCGTGGTACTGGACGACCTGAACAACGGCGCGCGCAAGCCGGTGCAAATCCAATTCTACGGCCCCGACTCCCGTCGCTTGATGAGTATTACCAACGACTTTATGGCCAAGCTGAATCAGGTTCCGGGTGCAGTCGATGTCGGCTTGTCCGAGCTGAATCCCAAGGACGAATTGCAGATCGAATTGAACCGCGGCCTGGCCAATTCCCTGGGCATTTCCGTTGCCGATGCGGCGCAGGCGCTGCGGGTTGCGTTCGCCGGGGTTGAAGTTGGCGACTGGGTAGACCCAACCGGCGAATCGCGCGACGTCGCTGTACGGCTGCATCCGGACGACAGGGTCAAGCCTGAAAATATCGAGCATCTGCCTATCGCCGTCGGCGGCAGCAATATGATGGTGCCGCTGGACCAGATCGCCACCATCACAATGGGCAAGGGACCGGCCCAGATCCAGCATATGGACGGCAAGCGCATGATTGCCGTGTCGGCCAATGCCCAGGGGCGCTCGCCGGGCGAGGTCACCGCGGATGCGATGAAAATCGCAAAAGCCATCGACTTTCCCCAGGGGTATGGCATTGAGCTCGGCGGCGCGGCACGCGACCAGAAGGAGCTATTCACCGAAATGCTGATCGCATTGATCATGGGGATAGGCTTGATGTACTTGATCCTGGTCATGCAGTTCGGCTCCTTCACCGCGCCGGTGGCGGTGATGCTGTCCCTGCCATTAAGCTTGATCGGCGTTGTGATCAGCCTGCTGCTGACCAAGGGCACGCTGAACCTGATGAGCTTTATCGGCGTCATCATGCTGATGGGACTGGTGGCCAAGAACGCGATATTGCTGCTCGATTGCGCGCGCAAGGAGGAGGAGCAGGGCGTCGGCCGCGAAGAAGCCCTGATGCACGCGGGCCGAGTGCGCCTTCGCCCGATTCTCATGACGACCTTCGCGCTGATTGCCGGCATGATGCCCGTGGCCATCGGCCTGGGCGAGGGCGGCGAGTTCTATCGCCCGATGGCGGTCGCGATCATCGGTGGAACGATCACCTCGACGCTGCTGACGCTCCTCGTCGTGCCGACCGTCTACGACCTGATCGAGATTTCAAAGGACGCAGTGGCCGCCCTGTACGCGGCGCGAGCGCTGCGTCATTCGGCGGTCGTTGCAGTGATCCTGACCGTGCCGGACACCGTGGTGGCGTTCGCGAAATGGTTGTGGGTGCGCACGGTCTACATGGCGCAATTCCTGACCGGCGGATTGCGCCGCAGGCCTCCCGAGCCGAAGATCCAGCCCGGCGACTAGTCAGCCAGCCGCAGCCACTCGTAAGACTTCGCGCTCAGGCGCCGGCGCACCCACGCCGTGCCGCAGAAGACGCACGCGAGGCGCACGTAGGAGCGGTCCGAGACGGGAATCTTGTGGGCCTGCTGCGCGAATCCCGCATGCCCCGACGGGCCCGACGGGTGCTCCAGGCAAAACGCGCAGAGCTTGCTGCGAGGCGATTCGTCTTCGTTCTCTTGCGCCGGCGCGCGAGCCGGATCGACGCCGGAGATCGCTGGGCGCTTGCGCTTTTCGGCGGTGCGGTCGTTCATTGCGCGCCCTGTCCCCGTAGGAACGATTCGATGCGCCAGCGATCGTGGCGAAGCACGAGGCGATGGAGAAGGCGCTGCGGATTGTCGCCCACGATCACGCGAGTGCAGCCCAGCTCCCGCGCGTAGCGTGCGATCGTCTCGAGCCAGGCCCCCGCGGCGACGTGCGCGCGGTAGGGCGTTCCCGAGGCATCCAGCGCAGCGCGAAGCGAAGCGAGGCGCCCGTGTGCGGCGTTTTCCTGCACGCTTTCCACATCGCAATCGCCCAGGAATGATCCGGCGTAGCCCGAGGGACGGGGCTCGATCGCGAGCAAATGGATGCGCACGGTTTCGCGGGCGTGCATGGCTGCCAGCATCGAGGCCGTCGCGCGCGGGTCGAGCAGGCGTCCAGCCACCACGAGCACGTTTTTCACGCCGGAAGGAAAGTGGGCGATCATCCGGCGCGCTCCTAGGGCAGCGCGATGTCGCCGCCGGCCTTGCGCGACGCAATGTGTTCGAGGGTCTTGCCGACGCCGATCACGAGCGCGGCGCACGCCACTGGCTCGATCGTGTGCAGCGACGCCATGTTCGCGTCGATCCAGCCCTTGATCGCAGGATCG
>DATHMC010000110.1:0-5934 GCA_035487495.1 Undibacterium sp. | reverse complement strand
ATCTTTGAAAGCGCGTTCCGCGCAGTCCGAGGTCAGCGACGAGTTTGTGCGCAATTTCACCGCGCCTACCGCGGATTTCAGCCAGATCATACAGATGGCGCCTGCCATGTATAGCTACAGTCCAAACGGCCCCGGCCTCGGCGACACCAAGACCTTCTTCCGCGGCTTCTCCGACGGCGATTACTCCATCCTGTTTGACGGCATCCCATTCCAGGATACCAATAGCCCCAGCCACCATTCGTGGGCCTTTTTCCCTGCGCCATTTGTCGGCGGCGCGGTCATAGACAGGAGCCCAGGCTCCGCTGCAACGCTAGGACCGGCCAATTTCGGCGGCTCCATCAACCTGCTGTCGCGCAACCTGGAACCGCAGCGGCGAGTGACCGGCACCGCCTCCGCCGGCTCCTGGAACACAACGCTGGCCGGCGTGGAATACGAGTCCGGCCAGTTCGGCCAGGACGGCTCATCGAATCTGCTGTTTAACGCGCATGAGATGAAATCGGACGGCTACCAGACACTGAACAAGCAACAACGAGACGCATTCTCGGCAAAATACCAATATGCGTTTTCCCCTGATACGGCGCTTACCCTGTTTGGATCGTATATCACCGTCCATGCCAACACGCCGAATGTGAAAGGCGCCACCCGCAGCGATATCGCCAAATTTGGCGATAACTATTTACTGGGTACCGACCCAACCAAAGCCAACTACTATGGCTATAATTTTTATCACGTCAACACAGACTTTGAATATGCCGGGCTGACCTCAAACCTGGGCAACGGCTGGAAACTGGACGACAAGGCTTACACCTATTACTATCACAACCAGCAGAACTATCCGGGCGCTACCGTACCGGCATCTACCGCCAATACCGCAGCAAACAATAGCGGCACCGACAAGCTGAACGGCTATCGCACATACGGCAACATACTCCGCCTGAGCCAGGAATCTGCGATGGGTATATTGCGTACCGGCTTGTGGTCGGAGGTTGCCGATACCAATCGCTACCAGATTCCTTCCAATCCGCTCACCTGGGTCGATTCTGCATTGCCGAATTTCCACGAAAGCTTCAAGACGACGCTGCTGCAGCCTTTCGTCGAATACGAATTCCAGGTATCGAAGGACTTGCGGATCACCCCAGGCGTCAAGTACTCCTCGTATAAGCAGGACCTGACCCAATTCGCCGATAACGGCAAGACGGTAGGCAGCCTGAACGGCGCGGCCAGCATCGGCCATGTCGCCAACTATCATGCCGTGCTGCCTTCCATCGACGTGCATTACCTGCTGCAGCCGAACTGGTCGGCCTATGCCCAATTCGCTACCGGCGATGAAATCCCCCCAACCAATGTTTTCGACGTAAAAAATGCGAACGTGACGGTATTGCCGGCCTCCATCAAGAGCAAAACTTTCCAGATCGGCTCGGTATGGAAGTCCGACCGGTTCACGCTGGACGTGGATGCTTACCACATCAAATTCGACAATGCCTATTCATCGACGACAGATACCGCGGGCAACACGACTTTTTTTGCCAATGGCAGCTCTGTGACACAAGGCGTGGAAGCGGAAAGCACTATCGTATTGGGACAGGGATTCAGCCTGTATCTGAACGGCACTTACGGCAGCGCCAAATACTCGGATAGCGACAAGTGGGTGCAGAACGCCCCTAGCGATACGGAAACGCTCGGCCTGAACTACAAACAGGGCGGCTGGAATGCCGGCTGGTTTACCAAGCGCGTAGGGAAAATGTACAACGATAATGGAGGAACGCACGAAGCGGTTACGATCAATCCGTTCATCATTTCCAACCTGTTCTTTAACTACTCGATATCGAGCCCATCCGGCATCGTCAAAAATTCCAAGATCCAACTGGGTATCAACAACCTGTTTGACAAGCACAACATCGTCGGCGTGACGCCGGCGGCAAAAACAACGTCGGCCCCCGCACCGGGCGACCAGTTGACGCTGCTGCCGGCACGTAGCTTTTCATTGTCTTTGACCCTAGACTTCTAAACCAATCGTCGCTGGGCCGCCGTAAAAATGGAGAGGGCAACACCCTCTCCATTTTCTTTCAAACTTGCTCAAAAACGTCCCCATCCATCCGCTCCGAAACTGTCCGCTCCTGCGGAATACTCTGCGCCAGCAATCGTCTTCGATGAACAACCAGGTCAACTGCCGACTGCCAGAGGCGTCGTCTGCGCCGTGTCTACCCTGTCTCGCCCGCTGGTCTTGGCTACGTACAGCGCCTTGTCCGCTGCCTGCAAAAAGGCGGCGGCATCTGCGCCGTGCGGCTGCGGAAACCATGCCGCCACTCCCAGGCTTATGGTGACTATTCCCTTTGGATTGCCGGTATGCGGAATATTCAATCCCTTCACGCCCAGGCGTAATTTGTCGGCAACGGTAACGGCGCCGGCCAGGTCGGTATTCGGCAGCAGGATCGCAAATTCTTCGCCGCCGTAGCGCGCGCTCAGGTCGCCCGGCCTGTGCAGATGAATGATCTCGCTGACTTGCCGCAGACCCTGGTCGCCGGCAGGATGCCCATAGATATCATTAAACCGTTTGAAGTAATCCACGTCTATCATCACCAGTGCCAGCGATTGCCCGTTGCGCATGGCGCGCTTGAATTCCGTTCCGAGCGCGATATCGAACTGGCGCCGATTGGCCAGGCCGGTCAGCGCATCATGCAAGGCAATATTTTCCAGTTCCTGGTTCAGCGCCAGCAATTTTTCCTGCGTCGCCAGCAACTCGACCTCGATCCGCGAGCGGATCTTGATCTGCCGGATCAGGTACACACCGAGCGACGCAATGATCAATACCAGGAACAAGGTTCCGACCGCATACCTGATGGCCTGCATGCGCCAAGTGGCGAGCACTTCATCCGTGGCCAGTGCCGACACCGCGATCAGCGGATAAGCACTCAGGTGACGAAAGCCGACTATCCTCTGCACCCCGTCATAATGGGACACATTGTTGGTGGTGCCTTCTTTTTCTCCCTTCAGATACTGGCGAAAAAAGGGTGAACTGGAGACATCCCGGCCGACAAAGTCATGCAAGAAGGGATGCCGCATCAGCACCGTTGCATTTTCCAGCACCAGCAGGATCGCGCCCTTTTTGCCGATTGAAAAATTGGCGTAATACTGATCGAAATACGCAACCCTGACGGTTGCCAGCACCACGCCGCCGAATGAACCGTCTACCTTGTTGATCCGGCGCGATACCGGGATGACCCAGTCGCCTGTGGACCGGCTCTTTACCGGCCGGCTGATATACGGGGTGCGCTCGGGATGCTGTGAATGATAGAGAAGATACTCGCGGTCGGCATTGTTCAGGCCGCTTGGGACATCCTCCAGCGAATTGACCATCCAGCGGCCGTTTTCATCATAGATAAAGATGCCCTGCAACTCAGGCAGCTCCGCCACTCTGGCGGCCAGCGACGGATACAGCCTAAGCATCAATTCTGGATGCATCGTACTCTGCTCAAGCTCTCCGACCAGCCCAAAGAGGACCGTATCGGCTTTCTTGAATGTATCTTCCGCGTGCTCGGCAACCGACCGGGTCAGATTCTGGACATCAATCTCCGCTTCCTGCAGCGTGGTTCTGTGGGCCAGCCATGACGACCATCCCTCCAGCGCGATCAGCGATAGGCATACCAGCACGACGAAGCTAACCGCCAGGGTCAGTACCGGACTTCGCCGCCTGACGGTATTGGCCGGGGGCGAACTATGTTCTCGTCTAGCCATGATTTTTTGTATGTGTTTTGAACCTGACTTGAGTATAGTTTGAAAAAATTACGCCTCATAAATAGTTGATCAAAAAATGGCGCCAATTAACATTTCTTCACACAGGCATGCCTTCCCAGTCAGCGACATTGGCCTCAGGGCTCAGGCAGCCGGCCAAATTAAGTTGACTATTTCACAATATATGAGATGAGCACCCGATACCTGTAGGAAGGCACAGCATGGCTGCAGATGGCGTGCTACAAAGGATCGCTGTCGTCGGCAGTGCCGACCAATCCCCGGTGCGACGGCGTCAATATGGTAGTGAGCGGCAAGTTCCTGCCGTACGAGCAGGATTAAACCTTGAAACCTGGGCTAAATGTCGGCCCATTGCCGCAGCAGGTTATGGTAGTGCCCGGTCAGGCCGACCACTTCTTCGCAATCGCCTACCCTTGCTCTCAGCTTCTGGATGTTCTGATCCAGTTCAAACAGCATGCTGCGCTGCCAGTCGTCGCGCACCATGCTCTGGGTCCAGAAGAAAGAACACACACGGGTGCCGCGCGTCACCGGCTCGACCCGGTGCAGGCTGGTGGAGGGATACAGGATCAAATCGCCGGCAGGCAGTTTGACCTCATGCGTGCCATAGGTATCCACCACCACGAGCTCTCCGCCGTCATACTCTTCCGGATCACTCAGGAACAAGGTGGATGACACGTCGGTGCGCAGGCTCAGCGCGCTGCCGGGAACCTTGCGCACCGAGCCGTCCACGTGCAAGCCATAGTGTTCGCCGCCGGCATAACTATTGAATAGCGGCGGCATCGTGCGCGAAGGCAGGGCCGCCGCAAAGAACAAGGGACTCCTGGCCAGCGCAGCCAGGATGGTCCCGCCCAGTTCCAGCCCAAGTTCCGAGGTTTCCGGCAACTGGCGGTTCTGCTTGACTTGCGCACCCTGCGCGCCCACCGTGGCACGGCCGTCGACCCAGTCGCTCCGCTCCAGCCTGCGCCTGATCCCGGCGACCTGCTCGCGCGTCAATATTTCCGGTATGTGCAGCATCATGATGCGACTTCCTTGCAATAAAAAAAACCCTCCTGCCGGGAGGGGCCGGGTTGCTACCGCATACCAGGCTAGAACCTGATATTGGCCGTCACCGACGCATAGCGCGGCGTGCCCGGCGTGTAACGATAGCCGCTCTTGTTGATTGCGGCGACATACTGCTTGTCTGCCAGGTTATACAGGTTCAGCTGTATATCGACGTTCCTGTTGACCGCGTAGGATGCCATCGCATCGTAGACCCAGTAAGAATTGGTGTACGCCGGCGTGCCGATGGCACCATCCGTGCCGCGCAGCAGCGCATCGACAAAACGCGCGCCGCCGCCCAGCTTCAGGCCAAACGGCAAGGTGTAGGAAGTCCACGCGGTGAATGCCTGCCTGGGGGTGTAGCTCAGGTTGTTGATGCCGCTGGCGGTTTGCACCTTACCGGAGGTCACGCTGGTATTCATGCGGGTGTAGCCGGCGCTGACCAGCCAGTTGCGCGTCACTTCGCCGGTAACACCGAGCTCCACCCCTTGCACGCGCTTCTTGCCGGTCTGGTAGTACAACAGGTCCACCGGATCCTGCTCCACCTCATTCTTCACATCGGTGCGATACACCGCGGCGGTCAAGGACAGTTTTTGCTTGAGGAAATCCCACTTGGCGCCGACTTCAGTGGTCGCCGTTTTCTGCGGCTCAAACTTCGGATTGGCGGCGCTGCTGGCGGATGTGCTCAAGGCGAAGCTGGAGCCGCCCGGCGGCTGTTTGGCGGTGGCATACAGTGCATAGATGCTGCTGTCTTCAGTAGGCTTGAACAAGGCGGCGATCTTGCCGTTGACCAGCGTACCGGACAAATCCAGATTAGTGGGCACCAGGGTGCCTACCGGCAAGCCTGGATTGGAAGCTGCCGTGGACAGCGCGGTGGCGTTGTAGGTGGTGCTGTAGTGATCAAGCCGCACGCCGCCGTTGATTTGCCATTGCCGGTTCAGCTTCAACGTGTCGAACAGGTAGGCACTTTGCGTATTGGTGCTGCCGTCCGAGCGCACACCGTTGCGGACCGGGTTCAGGCCGGTGACGGGCGCATTGGGATCCGGATGGTACAGATTGGCCGCCGGCAAAGTGCCGGTGCCGTTGTAGCCGTAGGTAGTTTGCTTTTCGCCGGTGAGCTCCAGGCCGGCGACGACGGTGTGCCTG
>DATHMC010000109.1:0-12229 GCA_035487495.1 Undibacterium sp. | reverse complement strand
CAGCACGTACATGACGTGCGTGCCGCCGACGCCTGCCGGATCGTAAAGGCCCGCGTTTTCGAAGCCGCGGTCCTTCAGATCCTCAATGCGGTCCGCCGCCTGCTGCTTCATGTCCTCCTTGGTGCCGAACATGATGGCGCCGGTCGGGCAGGTCTTCACGCACGCGGGTTCCTGTCCCACGGCAACCCGGTCGGAACAAAGCGTGCACTTGTAGGCACGGTTGTCCTTCTTCGAGATGCGCGGCACATCGAAGGGGCAACCCGCCACGCAGTAGCCGCAGCCTATGCAGTGCTCTTCATTGAAGTCCACGATACCGTTGGTGTATTGTACGATTGCGCCGGGCGAAGGGCAGGCCTTCAAACAGCCGGGATCTTCGCAGTGCATGCAGCCGTCCTTGCGGATCAGCCATTCCAGGTCGCCCTTGGGATTTTCATACTCGGTGAAACGCATCACCGTCCACGAATTCTCGGTCAGGTCGCGCGGATTATTGTAGGTGCCGTCGGTGTCGCCGACCTCGTCGCGCAGGTCGTTCCACTCCATGCACGCGGTCTGGCAAGCCTTGCAGCCTATGCACTTGGTGACGTCGATCAGTTTTGCCACCGTGCCCGTGACAGGTTCGCGCGCCGCTGGCGGCTGCACCGTCGTCGCCGAAACGCGTTTGATGTCGAGTGACTGGTATGCCATTTTGCTCTCCTTGTCCGATCCGCTTATTTGCCTAAGCTTTTTCCACCTTCACCAGGAAGGACTTGAATTCCGGCGTATGGGAATTCGCATCGCCTACTGCCGGCGTCAGCGTGTTGATCAGATAGCCCGGTTTGGCTACACCCGTAAAACCCCAATGCAAGGGCAGGCCGACGGTCTGCACTTTCTTGCCCTCTATCATCAGCGGCTTGATGCGCTTGGTGACCAGCGCCTTGGCGATGATATGGCCGCGTTTGGAACTGACCTTGATCCTGTCGCCGGCCACCACGCCGACCTCTTTCGCCAGGTCCTCGCCTATCTCCACAAACTGTTCCGGCTGGATGATGGCATTCAGCTTGGCGTGCTTGGTCCAGAAGTGGAAGTGCTCGGTCAGCCGATAGCTGGTAGCGACGTGCGGATAATCCTCGTGCCTGCCGAACTGTGCGCGGTCGTCGGCAAATACGCGCGCCGCCGGATTGCTGGTGGCGCGCGGATTTTTCGGATGCAGCGGGTTGTAGCCCAGAGGATTTTCAAACGGCTCGTAGTGCTCGGGGAAGGGGCCCTCGTTCATCGCACTGCGCGCAAAGAAGCGTGCCACGCCCTCGGCCAGCATGATGAAAGGACCCATGCCGTTTTCCGGCGGCTCGTCCAGCTTGAAATCCGGCACGTCCGCGCCGCCCCAAGCGCTGCCGTTCCACGAGATCAGCTTGCGTTTCGGGTCGAAGGGTTTGCCGGCAAGGTCGCAGGACGCGCGGTTGTACAGCACGCGGCGGTTCACCGGCCAGGCCCAGGCCCAGTTCAGGGTCTGGCCTATGCCGGTCGGGTCGCTGTTGTCGCGCCTTGCCATATTATTGCCGGCCTGGGTCCAGGCGCCGCAGAAGATCCAGCAGCCGCTGGCGGTGCTGCCGTCGTCGCGCAATAGCGCAAAGGACGGCAGTTGCTCACCTTTTTTGGCCAGCAGCTTGGTCGCGTCTTTCGGATCGAACAAGTCCGCCAGCGCGCGGCCGTTGTATTCCTTCGCCAATTCTTCCGGCGTCGGGCTGTCCGGCGTGGCGTAGGGCCAGGTCAGGTTGACGATGGGATCCGGAAATTTGCCGCCGTCTTTCCGGTACATCTGGCGCATCCGCAGGAAGATGCCGGACATGATTTCCAGGTCGCTGCGCGCATCGCCCGGCGGCTTGGCGCCCTGCCAGTGCCATTGCAAGACCCGCGAAGAGCTGACCAGCGAACCGTTCTCTTCCGCAAAGCAGGTAGTCGGCAGGCGGAACACCTCGGTCTGTATCTTGGCCGCATCCACCACATTGAATTCGCCGTGCGGCTTCCAGAATTCCGCGGTTTCCACCGCCAACGGGTCCATCACCACCAGGAATTTCAGCTTGGACAGCGCATCGGTCGTCTTTTGCTTGTTCGGCGCCGACGCCAGCATATTGAAGCCCTGCGCGATATAGCCATTCATCTTGCCCTGGTACATCAGCTCTATGCCCTGCATCAGGTCATAGGATTTGTCCAGCTTGGGCAGGTAGTCAAAGGCCCAGTTATTGTCGGCCTTGGCGGCATCGCCCCACCAGGTTTTCATGAAGCTGACGTGGAAGGCGCGGTAGTTCTTCCAGTAGCTGAGCTGGTTCGGCCGCAGCGGTTTGCTGGCCCGCGCGTCGATATAGGCTTCAAAATCCTGTTCGCTTTCGGAAGGCAGTGTCATATAGCCGGGCAGCAGGTTGGACATCAGCCCCAGGTCGGTCAGTCCCTGGATGTTCGAGTGGCCGCGCAAGGCATTCATGCCGCCGCCGGCGATACCGATATTGCCCAGCAGCAGTTGCACCATCGCGCCGGTGCGTATGGTCTGCGCGCCTGTGCTGTGATGGGTCCAGCCCAGCGCATACAGGATGGTGCCGGCACGGCCCGGGACTGCGGTGGAGGCCAGCATTTCCGCCACCTTGGTGAATTTTTCGGGTGGCACGCCGCACACGCTGGCCACCATGTCCGTCGTATACCGCGAGTAGTGCTTTTTCATCAGCTGATACACGCAGCGCGGATGTTCCAGCGTTGGGTCGATCTTGGCATAGCCGTCCGCGCCCATCTCATAGTTCCAGGAGCTCTTGTCGGCGTACTTCTCGGTCTTTTCGTCGTAGCCGGAATACAGGCCGTCATTCAGCGCAAAATCCTCGCGCACGATGAAGGGCATGTCGGTGTAGTTCTTGACGTACTCGTGCTGTATCTTGTCGTTGGTCAGCAGATAATTGATGATACCGCCCAGGAACACGATGTCGGTGCCGGTGCGGGTCCCCACATAATAGTCCGCCACCGAGGCGGTGCGGGTAAACCTCGGGTCGACCACGATCAGCTTGGCCTTGTTATGCGCCTTCGCTTCGGTGACCCATTTAAATCCGCAAGGGTGCGCTTCGGCGGCATTGCCGCCCATCACCAGGATCACATCGGCATTCTTGATGTCTACCCAATGATTCGTCATCGCTCCACGGCCAAACGTCGGGGCAAGACCTGCCACCGTCGGACCATGTCATACACGCGCCTGATTATCGAACGCCAGCATCCCCATGCTGCGCACCGTCTTGTGCGTCAGGTAGCCCACTTCATTGCTGGAAGCAGAAGCGGCCAGCATGCCGGTGGACAGCCAGCGGTTGACGGTTTTGCCGTCGGCGGATTTTTCGATGAAATTGGCGTCCCGGTCTTCCTTCATCAGCTTGGCGATGCGGTCCAGCGCATCGTCCCAGGAAATTTTCTTCCATTCGCTGCTGCCCGGCGCCCGGTATTCCGGCGCCAGCAAGCGGCTGGGGCTGTGGATGAAGTCGATCAGGCTGGCACCCTTGGGGCACAAGGTGCCGCGATTGACCGGATGATCGGCGTCGCCTTCTATATGGATGATGCTGGAGACGGCATTCTTGGCGCCGTCACCCAGGCCGTACATCAGGATGCCGCAACCGACCGAGCAGTACGGGCAGGTGTTGCGGGTTTCCGTGGTACGGGCGAGTTTGTATTGGCGCACTTCGGCAAGAGCTGCTGTCGGCGCAAAACCGAGCAGAGCCAGGCTGGAGCCTGCAACCGTTGAGCTGGTTACCTTGAGAAACTGACGGCGTGACATTTGTATCATGCTGACCTCTCAGTGGCGTTACTTCATTGGGTATCGGTAAGTATATGTCGTTTTGTAATCGATTGCCGAAAAATGATAGGCCGCAATGCAGCATGGGCCTGCGGCTTTGCCGCTCTCGTTGGTGCGCATCATGCAAGGGCGGGACAGGGGCTTTTGTCGGACGAGAAGGGAATGAAAATTCGATAACTATTTGTGCCAATAATTTTGTTAATTTTTTATTATTGGCGCAATTTATCCGATGCCGGCAGACGCCGATACTCAAGGGTGATGCAAGGCGCTGCCGCGCCGGGGAGCGCGATCAGGAAAAGTCTTCATCCGTGTCGGCGTCGTGCGGCGGCACCGCGTCGCCCGCCTTGTTGATGCCCTGCGCCGCCAGCCGTTTGCGTTTGACATGGTAGGGCGTCAGCACCGCATGCGCGATCAGGTCCACTGCCGGGCGGGCATTGCCCTGCTTGTCTTCCCATACCTTGGGTGTCAGCGCGCCGGATAAGGCTACGCTGTCGCCATCCCCCATTTCAGTCAATACGTACTGCACATGATCGTCAAAGGCGATCACATTGCAAAAGATATGCTCGCCGTCGGCAATCGCCACTTTGATCTTGCAGGTGACATATTCGCTGCCGGACTGGCCGCTGCGTTTCTGGGCCGGGCCGTAGAGTCTGCCGGTAACTAGTGCGTCTATCATGGGAGGGGAGGCGGGAAGCAAAGGGATGCATGTTACCCGTTATTTCCCGCTTGTGTCTGCAGCAATGTAACAAGGGCGGCTTGCCGGCGTCCCGCCCTTGGCTGATGCGTCTGTTATCGGCTATTTGGCGGCTACCTGGCCAGGTTTTTTTTGATGATGGCGTCGGCGGCGGACTCGGCTTCCTGCACCGGCTGGCCCAGCGTTTGCGTCGAATACACCGGCGCGGCAGGCATCGGTGCGCCCAGCATCGCGCCGTCAGCGTGGCTGATGTCCACCGTCACGATGGTCGACAGGCCCACCCGCAACGGATGCTGCGCCAGTTCTTTTGCATCCAGCGAAATACGCACCGGCACCCTCTGCACCACCTTGATCCAGTTGCCGGTCGCATTTTGCGCGGGCAGCAGCGAGAAGGCGCTGCCGGTGCCTGCCGACAAGCCCAGCACCTTGCCGTGATAGACCACCTTGCTGCCGTACACGTCCGCCTCTATGCTGGCGCTTTGGCCGACGCGGATATCCCGCAACTCGGATTCCTTGAAGTTGGCATCCACCCACAATTGGTCCAGCGGCACGATGGACATCAGCGAGGTGCCCGGCGTGACGCGGCTGCCGACCTGCACGCTGCGTTTTGCCACGTAGCCGGTCACCGGCGCCAGGATCGCGTTACGGCGCACCGCCAGCCATGCCTGCGCAAAATCGGCTTTCGCGGCCAATACGCTAGGATGTGTTTCCAGGTCGACGCCGGCCACGCCGGCCCGGTTGGCATCCGCCTGCTTGACGGCGACCTCCAGCGCTGCCCTGGCGGTTTCCACCGCCTGCTTCGCATGCGCGATATCCTCGCCGGACACCGTATGGTCGGCCGCCAGCGGCAAGCGGCGCGCCAGGTCGTCGCCGGCGTCTTTCAGCGCCAGCTTCCTCAGTGCTATCGTTGCGTCGTACTGCGCTACATTGGAATAGCGTTCGCGCAGCTGGCGCACCGTGGTGCCCAGGCGCGCTTCGGCCTGGCTCAGCGCGACGGCGGCATCGATAGGATCGAGCTTGATGATCTCGGCGCCGGCTTTCACCATCTGCGTTTCATCGGCATGGATTTCCTGCACATTGCCGGTTACCTGCGAAGACAGGTTGACCAGGTTGCCGCCCACATAGGCATTGTCGGTATCCACCTCCTTGGACAACACCAGGGCGTAGTAGATGGCATACGCAATTCCGATAAGGATGAAAGCGAGGGTGATGCCCAGTAATACGAACTTGCGCTTACTTGAGTTAGGTGTGGTTTGATTGTCGGTCGTCATTGCAAATATTCCGTTTTATTTTGATGTCTGGGTAAGTGCCGGGCTCGTAGTGACGGTCTCTGCGTTGTAGCCGCCGCCCAGGGCTTTCACCAGCGACACTTCCGCCTGCAATTGCTGATTCTTCAACTGCAGGCTGGCATCTTGCTGCTTGGATAGCGCGAGTTCTGCGTTCAGCACCGTGCCGCGCTCCGCCAACCCCTGCCTGAATTTCGCCTGTGCGGTCTTCAGCAAATCCTGGTTGGCGCGGATCACGTCATTTTGCTGGCCGATCTGGTTCTCCAAACCGCGCACGACGACAGCCTGCTGCGCCACGTCGCGCACCGCATTAAACACGCTCTGGTTGTAGTCGGCGATCAGCTCGTTGCGTTCAGAACGGCTGGAACCCAGCCGCGCTTCCAGGCGCTTGCTGTCAAACAGCGGCAGGGACAGTGTCGGGCCGATGAACAGGGTGCGGCTGGTGCTATTCAATAAATTGCTCAGCGATAGCGAATCCAGTCCCACCGCGCCGGTCAGGTTGATGTCCGGATAAAACGCCGCCTGCGCCGCTTCGATGCGATTCAGCGAGGCCTCCACGCGCCAGCGCGCTGCTTGCAGGTCCGGCCTGCGCGCGAGCAATTCCATGCCCAGCCTGGCGGGCAGTGCATGCGGCGTATCCGGAATCTGGTGCGGCTTCAGGTCGGCCAGCGCATTGCCATCGGCTGCGATCAGCGCGCGCAGCGCCTCACGCTCCGCGGCGGCCTGCGCCTCCAGTTGCGCCACTTGTTTGTTCAGGGAGCTGAGTTCGCCTTCCGCCATGCGCTGCTGGTCTATCGTCGCGATGCCGGCGGCAATGCGTTTTGCCTTGTCTGCAACGATGCTTTTTTGCGCCGCTACGGTCAGACGCAGGTTTGCCAGCCGTGCCCAGTCGCCTTGCAGGTTGAAGTAGCTCTGGGCAATCGCCGCTGCCAGCGTCTGTTCGGCCTGTGCATAGTCGGCGCGGCGGGCGTTGACTTCGCCCAGTGCAGAAGCAATCTGCGCGCGATGCTTACCCCACCAGTCAAAGTCATAGCGAGCCTGCACCTGCAATGTCGTTTCGGTGAAATAGCTGCCGCCTATCGGCGCCGGAAACAGGCCGTTGCCGGAGTAGCGTTGCCGGTTTTCCTGTGCGTTGAAGCTGACGTTGGCGCCCTTGTCGGCGCCATTGAATTCCAGCGCTGCGTGTGCAGAATCGATGCGGGCGGCGGCAATTTCCAGCGTGGGGCTGCCGGCCAGCGCTTGTGCGATCAGGCTGTTCAGTTGCGCATCGCCGTACTGGGTCCACCATTGCTTGTCCGGCCAGCCTTCGCTTGCCAGCTTGATGTCTGCTGCCAATTGCACCTTGGCCATATCCTGCTGCGGATAACTATTCTGGTCGGGCGGCACAGTGGCGCAGCCTGCCATGCCTAGCGCCAGTGCTACTGACGCTACGGACAACGCGATCGGTTTATATTTTGATGGTCGCACAACGGGATTTTCTTTGGTTGGTAAATTCAGTTTGTTGAATAAGTGGTGCATCGCATTACTCCATCGCCGCATGGTCTATTTCCATCGGCACGTTCTTCTTCGGCGGACGGATCAGCAGCAGCAGTGGAATCACCATCAGCGTCAAGATCAGCATCAGCCAGTAGTCGTTCACATAAGCGATCATCGACGCCTGCCGGGTGATCTCGCCGTTGATGGCAGTGAGACCGTTTTGCGTTGCCAGGTTATAGGTAGACGCCACTAGCGCATCCTGATAAGCCGGGCTGACATTGGAAACCTTTTCCACCAGCGACGCGTGCGCGATTTGCGTGTTGCGCACCAACAGGGTCTGCACCAGTGCTATCCCTATGCTGCTGCCGATATTGCGGATCAGGCTGTAAATGGCGGTGCCCTCGGCGCGCATCTCCGGCGTCAGCGTGGCAAAGGTGGCTGCACTCAAAGGCACAAACACCAGGCCCAGCCCTATGCCCTGGATCACGCCGGGCCACACGATGTTGCTGGGCGACAGCACCAGCGTGTAGTGCGACATCTGCCACAGGGAAAAAGCGGTAATCGAAAAGCCCGCTGCCAGCAGGAGCCGAAAATCCACTTTGCCCACCAGTCGGCCCACCAGCAGCATTGCCAGCATGGTGCCGAAGCCGCTCGGCGCCGTGACCAGGCCGGCGATTTTTGCCGGATAGCCCATCAGGCCTTGCAGCATGGTCGGCATCAGCGCGCGGGTGGCAAACAGCACCAGGCCGACGATGAAGATAAACAGCAGGCCGGTCACATAGTTGGAGTTTTTCAGCAGCCGATAATCGAAGAAAGACTTGCCGGCCGGCCGCAACGCGGTGTGCGCAATAAAATAGCAAAAGCTCATCGCCAGCACGATCGCCTCCACCCAGGTCTCGCGCGCAGAGAACCAGTCATTCTGCTCGCCGCGATCCAGCAGCATCTGCAAGGCGCCGATGGCGATACTGAGCGTGGCAAAACCGAACATGTCAAAGCTCATGCGGCGCGCGGCAGCGGTAGGGCGGATGTATTTCCAGATGCCGTAAAAGGCCAGCGAGCCGATAGGCACGTTGATGAAGAATACCCAGCGCCAGTTGTAGCTGTCGGTCAGCCAGCCGCCCAGCGTGGGGCCGAGGATGGGACCTATCATCACCCCCATGCCCCACACCGCCATCGCCGAGCCGTGCTTCTCGCGCGGGTTGATGTCCAGCAGCACCGCCTGCGACAGCGGCACCAGCGCCGCGCCGAAGACGCCTTGCAGCAGGCGGGCGCCGACGATTTGCCCCAGCGACATCGAAATGCCGCACAGCACCGAGGCAAGGATAAAGCCGGCCACGGAAACCAGGAAGATGTTTTTCTGGCCGAAGCGGTCGCACAGCCAGCCGGTGAGCGGGGTCGTAATTGCGGCCGCCACGATGAAGGAAGTCAGCACCCATGTGATCTGGTCCTGCGACGCCGACAGGCTGCCCTGCATGTGCGGCAGCGCCACGTTGGCGATGGTGCCGTCCAATGCCTGGATGATGGTCGCCAGCATGATGGAGATCGTGATCATGCCGCGATTGATGCCGGCTCCCGGTGCAGCCGCGGCTGCGGCGGCGGTGCTCACAGCGTGGACTCCGCCGCGCTGTTCAGCGCTTCCAGCAACTCGGTGGTGGCGCGCAATTTGTCGCTGTCGATGTTGGCCAGAAATTCGATGCGGAAGGCGTCCGCCTCGGCCTTCACCTTGCGGTACAGCGCAGCTCCTTCATCGGTCAACACCACCAGCTTGACGCGGCGATCGGTCGGCGACGGCTGGCGCGCGACAAAGCCGGCCTTCACCAGCCTGTCTATCATGGACACCATTGTCGGGTCTTCGACGCCCAGCTTGTGCGCCAGCTCGGTTTGCGACTGCGGCTGCCCGCCCTTGGCAATGACGGCAATCGCCATCCAGCTGGCCTGCCCCACGCCCAGATGCTTCAGCCGGCGATCCAGCGCTTGCCGCCAGCTGCGCGCGGCGTTATGCAGCGCGGCAGAAAAGCGTTCTTCTATGGTCAACAAAAATAAGCTCACTAATGGTTAGATATCTAATCATAAGATAGCATGGTTTGTTTTTGGAAACAATGGTGGGAATGTATCCGTCTATAACAGTCGACCTTGGGGCGGCGGAACGCAGTCACGGCGGTTATCAGTTGCATTAAAGATATCGCTGCAACTCGTGCATCACCCGCAAATCGGTGGATAGGTGGGAACTGCGCAATCCGGACGGCACACCTTGAATTCCTGCCCAGTGCGTCATCCGCGCATGGGCGGCGATCTGTCGTTGGTGTAAGGCTGCGTTCTAATGATGAGCAATGAGCGCCGTGGGAAATGTGATGTTGTCGATGTGTCGGATTTCTTTACAGGCAAGGAATTTTATTTTCCTTTTTATTTCTATGTAATTGATTTTAGAGAATATTTTAATTTGGCATGTATGTTGCTAATAGCAAAGTAAATTTTATACATAACTTGGGAATCAATATGAAAACAATAACACGTGGCTTAATCTCTTTCGTATCGCTGATAACGGGCTTGCTCATATTTTCTGCGGCACAGGCCGCACCGATAAACGTCACTTATACAACGACCGGGTCCGCTGGCAATTGGATACTGGATTTCTCTCTGACAAATAACTTGGATGCAGGAGATTACGTCTATTTTTTTGGTGTCGTATTATCCGACCGTCAAGTGGTTGCCTCTCCAAGTGGTTTTAATTCAAATGCATGGCCCAATTGGAATAATAGCTCCCAGGGTGGCAGTTCCCTGAACTACAACAACAACTGGATCGACCTCAATTTTTCCGCTGGCGTTGCTTCGGGCGCGACGCTTGGCGGATTTGAAGTGAAGGTAACGGATCTGATAGCACCGGCTAGCGTCAACTGGTTTGCTTATGGAGTCGGCGGTAACTGGACTGGCGGCGGCAATTTCTCCCGAAACACTAACCCTGGTTTTGAAGGCTTGGCTACCAACGCTTCTGTTGTTCCCGAACCTGCAACAATGGCCATCTTTGTCCTCGGCCTCCTTGGTTTGGTCGCGATGCGCCGTCGCAAGCAATAGATCCGGCATTCATCAAAAAGCTCAAACCCGCTGCGGCGGGTTTGTTATTTGAGAAGCAGGTTGCAGCATTGATTTTTGATAACGCCCCAGTCCGTGTTTCAACATTTCAAAGGAAAACTTTCGAATTCAAAATTGCCGGATTGTAACGCCAAATCATGCACACTAAGCATGGATATTCCAGGCCTTCTGGGAACCGGTGAAGCCAGCGCCACTCCCTATGTAAGCGATGAAGCATTGGCTGTTTGTGTCATGCAACATTTGATATTTCGTTTGTCGAACTTTGATTTATCTAGGCAAAGCGGCGACACCAACGATTTCATTTTCAATATTCCATGGGCTATCACGGAATTTTCAAAATTCTTCCGATTTCGACCGGATGTTAATCGAACGCTCCCTCTTCCAGATCTTTTTTGAACAAAGTCACCCATGTCATACCATCCCCGATAATGTATTGCTTCTCTCTGTTGTTCGATATTCGGGTCACAGTGAGGCATCCCTGCAGCGCGCAGATCTCGTCACTTTTTGGATCGGTTGTGTCGATCTCCCGAAATGCAAAATCAGCGACATCGAGACCCTTGCTTCTCAATAGCTCTTTGAATTCGTCCATTTCATGCTGTTCTATCAGTTCCATTCTGAACTCCAAGTTACTGCGTTGGGATAACGTATACGTTGATCAACAACAGGGCCGGCCGCCATTGCGGCACGATTGCACGCGGAAGCAACAGTCGTCGACAGGTCGCGGTCTTTGCCGAGTGGCAAGCTACACGACCATCCGGCAATCCACCTAACGCTAATCGTCCCCTTAAGTGAGAAACGACTGACTGCGATAGGGTGGATTTACGCTTAATTGCATTTTCATGGATTTACTCTATAAGCTATTCAATTCAACGTTTGTTTTCTTTCATCGATTCGGATTCCATGGCAGCATTTCGTTCCTCGCTAGCCCCAATTGCGTCCATGGTCTCGTCGATGGATGCGGCCGCGCGTTCGGCGACCGCTTTCCGATCATCAGCAATGGCGCCTTGTCCTTCGTCATCATCGTCGTTACCTGGAGGCTCCAGCATGTCTTTCAGCATGGCCGCCAACTCCTGAGTATCCCACGGCTCGCCACGTTGCTTTTTCTGTTTGATGTAATGCCTTATTTCCGAGTCTTGCTCTGATGTCAGGGGAAGCCCACGAAAGGTGCTGCTAGGGTCAATGTCTGGCATGATAGTTCTCCCGGAGTCGTCTCAATCTCAGTGTACGCTCATGTAGTCATGCTGGCGTAACTCAATAAGGGTGCATGAAAGCGTAGCCTACACAAGTAAGATTCGGTGGTCATACCGCTCAAGACGCAGGCTGGGTTGAATACGGTTGAGATAGCCGTAGATGTAAATCTTCAAGAGGACTGCAGGATGAGTCAAAGGTCTGCCAGTCGTCGAAGGTCGCTGTTATATTCGAGCCTGCCAAGATTGAGGTTATCGACAAAGATATCAAGGATGTGGACTGGGTTCCAGACATTCCTCTTGCAAACATGACGGCAAGAAGGGTTATCTAATACGGTGAAACTGATATTGGAATGCCGCCAAAGGCGGCATTAGGGTGAAGACGGCGGCCTTGTGGCGGTGAGACTGCCACAAGCCACTTCGCAGCTTGCAAGCTGCTCAGATTCGTGAGGCGCAAAACAGCGCGCGGGCGCTGTCTTTCGTCCGCACTCATCCCACGTCCGTTCCGGCCGCGAGTTCGGTTCCCGCACGTCGATCAAAATAAAAAAGCCACCCGTTGTGAACTGACCCCGTTTAGTTGGACGGTTTAATTTGCTAGGCAGCCAAGGGCTGGGTTCTGTATTGCACAGGACTCAGCCCTTTTAGCTTCATTTTGATGCGGTCGTTATTATAGTAGTGGATGTATTTTTTGATACCGACT
>DATHMC010000108.1:0-18522 GCA_035487495.1 Undibacterium sp. | reverse complement strand
ACGACGCCGCCGGGGATTTTGCCTACCGTGTCGGCTTGCCCGCAAAGAGCGGGGTAGGCGGCGGCATCCTGGCCCTGGTGCCGGGCGAACTGGCGGTTGCCGTTTGGTCGCCCGGCCTGGATCATACCGGCAACTCCCTGGCCGGCACTTATGCGCTGGAGCGCTTTACGACGCTGACCTCGCGCTCCATCTTCTGATCTCTTCAACAGGTTCCCATCCACTGTTTCTGCAACAGCATTGCTGTCTTGTGGGTGGCGTGGCAAGATGCACATGCATTATTTGCAATGCACCCAGACAGGTTGTCGCAGCCGTTAAGGAGAGAACATGAGCAGCATAGACAAATATCAGCAATTCCCGGAGTTGAAGCGCCGTCATTTCCTGATGTCGGCTGCCGGCGCAGGCTTGAGCATCGCAGCGGGCGGCTTTCCATCTGTCGCGTCCGCGGCTATGACGCATATGCTGCCGCCGCTCCCTTATGCAGAAGATGCGTTGGCGCCGGTTATTTCATCGAACACGATAGGTTTCCATTACGGCAAACACCATAAAGGCTATGTCGACAACCTGAACAAGCTGATCGTCGGCACCGAATATGCGGATATGCCGCTGGAAAAAGTAGTACTGGCGACTGCTGGGCAAGCCGATAAGGCGGCGATCTTCAACAACTCGGCACAGATATGGAACCATACTTTTTACTGGCGCAGCCTGCGCCCGAACGGCGGCGGCGAGCCTCCTGCCGCATTGAAGCAAAAAATCGAAGCTTCATTCGGTAGTGTCGACGCCTGTAAAAAGGAATTGTCGGCAGCAGCATTAGGCCAATTCGGCAGCGGCTGGGCCTGGCTGGTGCAAGACGGCGACAAATTGAAAGTGGTCAGGACGCCCAATGCGGAACTGCCGCTGACCAAGGGCATGAAGCCCTTGCTGACTATCGACGTCTGGGAGCACGCCTACTATCTGGACTACCAGAACCGTCGCGCCGATTACGCGAATGCCTTGCTGGATAAATTGATTAACTGGGGTTTCGCGGCCCAGAACCTTGGCGCCTGATAGCCTGTTTTCAGCTGTCACGGCAAAGGCGGCCGACAAAATCCGCCTTTGTTCTGCGCACGCGGAGGTGAAGAATTTAGTCCGCTTCGACCAGGGTCTGGTGCACAAAGGCTGACAGTATCAGCCTGGACTGCGTGTCCAGGTCGACGAATTGAAAACCGTAGCGATAGCCGTCTTCGTTTTCTACCGGTTCGACAGAGCGCAGAATAAAATTCAAGGTCAGGATTTCATCATTGCCGGCCGCTTTTACCTTGAACTTGATGATGCCGGTATCGCCTTTTTCACCTATGCTTTTCTTGATGATTCCCGATGCGCCGCCGGTACTCATGTCATTGAGCACGCCTGCCGTAGTGTGCTCGGCACTGCCAATCATGACAGAAGCGATGATTTTGACGTTGGCGCGAGAACCTTGGCGGATGACCGTACTGCGAACCTGCGCAGGATAGGACAGGTGCAGATACGAATAGGGAAAGAATACCGACTTCAGCGCAGATGCGGTAAACGCATACGCAGTCTTGCCGGTGAAGGCGCGCACGATAAAAAGCTGGCCGTCCCTGATCCTGGGTGCGCCGCCGTCGATCGTCGGTGCCGACACGACAATGGATTTACCCTTCAGGAAGCCTATCATCTTGACGGTAAATCTCGTCGCGGCATTGTCCTGCATTTGCAGGAATAATTTCTCACCAACGCTCCAGCGCACGCTGTCCAGCTCTATCATCTGGTCCCGGGCGTCTTCTTCTTTCTGCTCAGTTGCCGCAGGGGGTGTTTCGACAACTTCTCGGGCAGGAACGGTGTTCCACAAAGAATCCATGCAATAGGCGTTAATGACCAGACGCTCCAGCTGTTGCTGGGTTTCTATCATCATGCCGGACTCAAACAGAAGGTTGCCGTGCACGTCATAGATCGGCCAAGGCAAAGGTTGACCGACCGTGATGTCGGTCGGGTTGATTGCCGTCAATGCTGAAATGTCGCCCATCTATAGCCCGAAAATATTGATATGCATGGATTGCTTACAGAGTCGAAATATATTTAGCCGTATAGTATATGGAAAAATGTGGACAAAAGGACATTATGCAGCGATCAGCGAACATAAAAAATGCGCTTGAGGTCATCAAGCGCATTTCTCGAGGCTTTTGCCGGTTGGTGCCGAGCCTGAATCTTACTCAGTCACCTCGGCGCCGATTTTGACGCAATCAACATAGTAACCGCGTTTGCCGTCGACCTCTTTCCTGACCAGGCCATGGCAGTCGGTTTCAAAACCGGGGAATTTCTCGTTGAAAGCGCGCACGAACTTCAAGTAGTCCACGATAGTCTTGTTGAAACGCTCACCCGGAATCAGCAGTGGAATGCCGGGAGGGTAGGGGGTTAGCAGAATGGACGTAACCCGGCCTTCGAGTTCATCGATGGATACCCGCTCTATCTCCTTGTGCGCCATCTTTGAAAATGCGTCGGAAGGTTTCATCGCCGGCTGCATGTCGGACAAATACATCTCCGTCGTCAGGCGCGCCACGTCATATGACTTGTACGCTTCATGGATGCCCTGGCAAAGGTCTTTCAGGCCCACCCCTTCATAGCGTGGATTGGCCGCCGCAAATTCCGGCAGGATGCGCCACATAGGCTGATTTTTGTCGTAGTCGTCCTTGAACTGCTGCAGGGCGGTCAGCAAGGTGTTCCAGCGGCCTTTGGTAATGCCGATAGTGAACATGATGAAGAACGAGTACAGGCCCGCTTTTTCAACGATAACGCCGTGTTCTGCCAGATATTTGGTGACGATGGAGGCAGGGATGCCGGTTTCACCAAACTGGCCTTCCAGCGACAGGCCCGGAGTGATGATCGTGGCCTTGATCGGATCCAGCATATTGAAGTTGGGCGCCAGCTTGCCGAAGCCGTGCCAGTCGTCCTCGGCACGGATCACCCAGTCTTCCCGCGAACCGATGCCGTCGTCGGCAAAGGTATCCGGCCCCCACACCTGGAACCACCAGTCCTTGCCCCATTCCTGATCGATCTTGCGCATGGCCCGGCGGAAATCCAGCGCCTCCAGGATAGACTCTTCTACCAGCGCTGTGCCGCCCGGCGCTTCCATCATCGCGGCCGCAATGTCGCAAGACGCTATGATCGCATACTGCGGCGAGGTGGAAGTGTGCATCAGATAGGCTTCATTGAAGCTGTCTTTATCCAGTTGCACGGTTTCCGATTCGCGCACCAGGATTTGCGAAGCCTGCGAAATGCCGGCCAGCAGCTTGTGCGTGGATTGCGTCGAGAATATCATCGACTTCTTGGCGCGCGGCCTGTCCTTGCCGATCGCGTGCATATCCTTGTAGAAGCTGTGGAAAGTCGCATGCGGCAGCCAGGCTTCATCGAAATGCAGCGTGTCGATTTCGCCGTCCAGCATGTTTTTCAAGGTCTCGACGTTATAGACCACGCCGTCGTAGGTGGACTGTGTAATGGTCAGGATGCGCGGCTTTTTGTTTTTGGCCTTGCGAGCAAAAGGATTGGCTTCTATCTTCTTCTGTATGCTCTCCATGGAGAACTCTTCCAGCGGGATAGGACCTATGATGCCGAGGTGATTCCGGGTGGGCATCAGGAACACGGGGATTGCGCCGCACATGATGATGGAATGCAGGATCGATTTATGGCAATTGCGGTCCACCACAACGATGTCGCCCGGCGCCACGGTAGAGTGCCAGACCATCTTGTTGGATGTCGACGTGCCGTTGGTAACGAAGTAGCAGTGGTCGGCATTGAAGATGCGTGCCGCGTTGCGCTCGGATGCCGCTACCGGTCCGGTATGGTCCAGCAATTGACCGAGCTCTTCCACCGCATTGCAGACGTCGGCGCGCAGCATGTTTTCGCCGAAAAACTGATGGAACATCTGGCCGATAGGCGACTTCAGGAAGGCAACGCCGCCTGAATGTCCTGGGCAGTGCCAGGAATACGAGCCGTCATTCGCATAGTGGACCAGTGCGCGGAAAAACGGCGGCGCCAGGCCATCCAGATAGGACTTGGCTTCGCGGATGATATGGCGCGCAACAAATTCCGGCGTGTCTTCAAACATATGGATGAAGCCGTGCAACTCGCGCAGGATATCGTTCGGGATATGGCGCGAAGTGCGGGTTTCGCCATACAGGTAAATAGGGATGTCGGAATTCTTGTAGCGGATTTCTTCGACAAAGGCGCGCAGGGACTTCAGCGCATAATCGGTTTCTTCAAACGTGCCGTCGCCGAACTCTTCATCGTCGATCGACAGGATGAAAGCGGAGGCGCGCGATTGCTGTTGCGCGAATTGGGACAAATCGCCGTAACTGGTCACGCCCAGCACTTCCATGCCTTCTTTTTCCATCGCATCGGCAAGCGCGCGGATACCGAGGCCGGAGGTATTTTCTGAGCGGAAGTCTTCGTCAATAATGACGATAGGGAAGCGGAATTTCATGGAGGTCTCCAGAGAACATGAAAGGGAGACGCCTGGGCAAGTTAACCGGTGAAATCGATAGAAGGCCGGGTTATGGCAACCGCTTGCGCGCCGAAAAATTCAAAGACCGAATTTTCTCAGATATGGGGGCGAAGATGTGAAAAAAAATCTCAAATCTGCCTGTTAGGCGAAAATTTCATCTTTTCGTCATACTGTGGCCGGCTTCACTGTGTATTTGACAACAAAGATTGCCGAGGTGAGGGGCAGAGCGGGCAATCAAGCCCACTCTGTGGAGTTGGCTGTCTAAAAACTATACGTTGCGGCAGAAAAGACCGTGACGGGATTTTTCTGGAATACGAAAGGGCTTCTGGCAGCATCGCCCATCAAATGCTTGACTGAGGCGCCCGTAGTCAGCGACCAGTTGGCATTGATGTTCCAGTTCCAGGTGGTGGTCAGCCAGACATCGGCCACCCCGGAGGAGGGCGTGAATTGAGCATAGCCGCTGGCAACGGATTGGGCGGCATTCACCCCAAAATAGGATTGCTGGTAACTGGTGTTTGTCCAGTTCGCACCCAAGCTCGCGGACAGCCAGTGCCGCTGGGTCAGGAGGCCAGAGACCCGGCCGCCCACGCTCACTTGCAGGCCGGTATGGTCCACGCCTGAACCATAGCGAACCGACGACAGCAAGGCATAGTTGGGGTTGATCAGGTAATTGAAAAAGGCGCCAGGTTCAAACATCGTGTCGACGTCGCCCAAGCCCCTCAATTTGCCGGAGCGGGATTCGTCGCGGGCGCTCTCGGCCGTCATGCGCAAACCATATTGCAAAGCGGGGTCCTTGGAGAAGTTATACCCCAGGCCGTAGACCGTGCTAAAAAAAGCGCCGTTTTTCCATTGGGCGTCAAACATCGGATAGAGGGCATACCGATGCTCGTCGGAGCCCGTGTAGCGAGGTATGTAGAGCCCGATAGCCCCCAGCGAATAATTCACGTCCTTGGCCATATAGGCCGACGGAATGAGTTGAGCAAATTCCGATGTTTGCGCATGCGCCGAAAATGCACTGAGCAATAGGACGGAGCAGAGTATTTTTTTCATTTTATTGTTCTCTTATTGATCTCGTCAAATATGCAGCCATGCGAATGCGGCCAGTACGACGCCAACGCCTGCCACGCCGTACGAGGCATATTGCAGCCAATTTTTTCTTGTCAGCAGTGTAATTGCTGCCAGAGAGATCGCAATCTGCACGGCGGTCATCGCTAGTGCCCACCGATGATGTTCATGCAGCACTGCTTCGGATTTATGTTCAAACTCAACTGACTCGGCTTCCAGTGCATCGGCCTTTTTCTTGATTTCTTCTTTTTCCGTTGCATAACGCGCTGCTGCCGCTTTATATTTTTCCGCGTCGACTCCCGGCAGCGTCATTGCCAATTCTGCCAGATTCTGTTTGTTGGATTTGGCCTGATAGTAGTTCCATTGATCGGACGCTTCGGTCTTTTTGATAGCGGAGTCGTTTTTCAGCATCGCTGCGTCATTTTGGGTGGCGCCTCCCTGGTAGCCGAACAAGGCGCCTACGGTCGCCATAATTGCAGTCATTACTGCGATCCTGCTGGCAAAGTCGTCGTTGCCGTGGGCGGCATGCTCCAGTTCATGGTCATGCGGGCCGTGCACGTGGAATTCTTCAGACATAGATCCCCCTATTTTTTGTTATAAGTTACAAATGCGTACGTTAAATTGTTTTGCTCCGAGCGCCCTTGCTCTCTGCTTACTTCTGTCCATGCATCGCTGGAAATGGCCGGGAAGAAGGCATCGCAATCGAAGCGGCGTTGGATCTCGGTGACAATCAGTTTGTCGGCGAGCGGCAGCGCCTGCTGGTAAATCTGGGTGCCGCCGATCACAAAAGCCTCCGCACCGTGTGCCAGTTGTATCGCGGCTTCCAATGAGTGAACGCATTCGACGCCTTCATGCTTCCAGTCCGGATTGCGGGAAATCACGATATTGCGTCGATTGGGCAGCGCTCTGCCTATCGAGTCAAAGGTCTTCCTGCCCATGATAACGGCGTGGCCGGATGTGGTGCGCTTGAAGTGCGCCATATCTTCAGGCAGCTTCCATGGCAGGGAATTATCGATACCGATACCCATGTTGCTGTCTGTTGCAACAATAATAGTGAGTGATGACATAGTGATGACGGTTGGTGCAATGCTAGCGCCTGATGGCGGCATAAGCCACCGGGATTACTTAGCTTTACAGTATTACGGCAGACAAACTACGCAAATTCAGGCATGGCCGCTTAAACAGCCACAGGTGCCTTGATATGCGGGTGAAATTGATAATCCGTGATTTCAAAATCTTCAAACTTGTAATCAAAAATCGAATCCGGCTTACGTTTGATGACTAACTTGGGTAATGGAAAAGGTGTCCGCGACAATTGCTCCTGAACTTGCTCCATGTGATTGGAGTATAGGTGGCAATCGCCGCCCGTCCAGATAAAATCGCCGACATCGAGACCAGTCTGTTGCGCAACCATATGGGTCAACAGCGCATACGATGCAATATTAAAAGGAACTCCCAGGAAGATATCTGCGCTTCTTTGGTACAACTGGCAAGATAGCTTGCCATCCGCAACATAAAACTGGAACAGGGCATGACAAGGAGGCAATTTCATTTGTGGAATATCTGCCACATTCCAGGCCGAGACGATCAGGCGGCGAGAATCCGGGTTGCTTTTGATTTGCTCAATGAGTTGGCTGATCTGGTCGATATGCTGCCCATCAGGCGCAGGCCAGTTCCGCCACTGAGACCCGTACACCGGCCCCAGGTTGCCGTTTTCATCCGCCCATTCATCCCAGATGGAAACGCCGTTATCCTTCAGATATTTAATATTGGTTGAGCCCGCCAGGAACCAGATCAATTCATGGATGATGGATTTCAGATGCAGCTTCTTGGTCGTCAGTGCAGGAAAGCCCTGGCCCAGGTCAAAACGCATCTGATACCCGAATACAGAAACCGTACCGGTACCGGTACGGTCGGTTTTTTTGCTGCCATGCTGTTGCACATGGCGCATAAAATCAAGATATTGTTGCATGGCGAAAGTGAAATTGGTTTACCGCGATTGTACCCTAGACAAGGTGCTCAAGGGTGTCTGCAGTGCAATATCGGATGGGGGAATTGACGGGATGCAGCCAGGTTTTCGCAAATGCATCTAAAAACGATCAACAGGCGCGATGCCTGTCTCAATTTTGCCACTGCCGGAAGTAGAGAAACAGGCTTGGGTGTGGCAACTTGCTAATGATTCAGTAGCGGATTCCCGGATTCCAGGTTGCCGGGGGCCGTCAAGGGGATGCTGATTTCAAAGCGGGATCCTTGTCCCATCACGCTGGACACCCGTATCTCGCCGCCCAAGACATTGCTGATGATGTTAAAAGTAATGCTCAGGCCCAGACCGCTGCCGCCTTGGCCGAACTTGGTGGTAAAGAAGGGTTCGAATATCCTGTTGATGATTTCCGCAGGGATGCCCTTGCCGTTATCCTCAAACACGATCAATACATGGTCTCCCTGTTGTTGCGCAAAGCAACGCATATGCCCTTCGCTGCGCCCATCGAGACCATGCGCCACCGCATTATTGACCAGGTTGGTAAATACCTGGCCAAGCGGGCCGGGATAACTGTCCAGCTCTATATTTGCCGGGATGTCCAGTTCCAGGGTAAATGGGGTTTTTCGCAAGCTGGAGTGGAGCAGAGCAGCCAGTTCCTGCAACATCACCATCAACGAGAACTGCCGGCGTTGCGCGCTGGACTGGTCTACCGCCACTTGTTTGAAATCTCCAACCAGGCGCGCGGATTGCTGTAATCCGCGCAGCAGGAGCTTGGTTGATTCAGCCGCCGTTGCGGCATAGCGGCTCAAATCCGAACGGCGCATCGTTCCTTGCTCCAGCAAGGAAAGCAAATTCTTGGTTTCTTCTTCCAGCGTGCTGGCCACCAGCAGGCAGTTGCCCAGGGGGGTATTCAGTTCGTGGGCGACGCCTGCCACCATTGAACCCAGCGCTGCCATGCGTTCCACCCTCGCCAGCTCGTTTTGCGCGCTGTTCACATTAGACAGCGCCGACTCCAGGTTCAGGTTGGCATTCTCCAACTCTTGCGTGCGTTGCTTGACCTTGGATTCCAGGGTCCCGGAATATTCGAGCAGTTGCTGGTTCTTTACCTCAAGATCAGAAAACGAACGTTGCAGCGCCTGCCTGGTCGCTTCCAGGCTGAGCGCCAGATGGCCCAGCTCGTCTTCGCGGTTCAAGGCAATCGGCTCGCTCAGCTCGCCATTTGCCAACCGGTCTGATTCGCTCATCAGTACCCGGATAGGTTGCACCAGCCGCCATTGCAACACCAGCAAGATGAAGGCAATTGCCATGATCAGCGATAAGGCGGAGGTAAGCGCGTAGCGATTCCGGTCGGAACGCAAGCTCTCCAGCAGCAGATCTTCTGCCATGGTCAGCCTTACCTCGCCGATGACCTGCTCGCCGTGCTTGATCTCGTGCGACAAGGTCATGAAAGGGCCGGTCTGGGTGGCCATGCGCTTGTCGTTGGAAATAAAATTTTTGTGATCGGGTAGCGTGATCACTTCGATTTTTGCAACCCTCTCATCGGAATAAACGACCTCGCTGGAGACATTGGCTATCTCCGGCGTAATCTGCCACAGGGGTTCGCTGAGAATAACGGCAAGGATATCGGCCAGCCGCTTGTGATCCTCGGCCATGCGCAAGCGCGCCGCTTCTCCGATGGTATGCAAGTGAAATGGAATCAGGACCGCAGACGGGACAATCAGGCCGACACAAACCGCGGAAATAATCGCTGATCTGAGGGTGATTCGACTGCGGATCGCAGATAAGAGATGTCGAAACTGCATTGCAAGATCCTTGTGCATCACTTTATGATGAGCGAATTGAGAAGCTCAGGACGCACAATGCATGTCCGGTATTTGATGGAAATGCATTCGCGAAACTGAAAACTACTCCAAAAGCAATGCCACATGCGATCCAACCAGCCTGCCGCAATATGCACCCAGTGCGATATCTTGAATTTGATAGGCCGACTTATTAATATTATCTTCTCTACATCACGGGCAAGCTTGCCAATAGTAGAAGATTTTTTGCGTTTCGGCAAGTTATGCTTTGCCCAAAACCGGAAAACCCGCCTGGAAGGAGGCGGGTTTTCCGGTTTAAATTCTATTTGGCTTCTTCTATCCAGGCCATCTGTATAGCCTCAAGAATTTTTTCGCCTGAGTGCTGCGGATCGTCGTCAAAACCGTCCAGTTCGCACACCCATCGGTGCAGGTCGGTAAAGCGTATGGTCAATGGGTCGATGTCGGGGAATTTATCGTATAGCGCTTCCGCGATAAGCGTAGTGTCAATCCATTTCATAAGATCACCTCAGGTGGTTTGCCTAGAACTCATTTCATAAATGCTAGTGGGATGCTATTGATGAAATGAGTTCTAATGATTTTCGCGTGCGTGATTGATCGTGTACTTGGGTATTTCTATCGTAATATCCTCGTCGCCCAGGACTACCTGGCACGACAAGCGGGAGGTCGCTTCCAGTCCCCATGCTGCATCCAGCAAATCCTCTTCGTCATCCGTGGATTCGTTCAAAGATTTAAAACCCTCCCTGATGACCACGTGGCAGGTGGTGCAGGCGCACGACATCTCACATGCATGTTCTATTTCGACGTCGCTTTCCAGCAAGGCTTCGCACAGCGATTTGCCTTTGGGCGCATCGATCACCGTACCCTCGGGGCACAGCATAGGATGGGGCAGTACAATAATTTGAGGCATCTTTTTCTCTATTCAAATTTCAAGTGGCTGGGCGTCTCAGACAATATCATCCAGCTTTTTTCCGGTCAGCGCGGCACGCACGCTCTGGTCCATGCGGCGCGCAGCAAATTCTTCCGTGCCGTCGGCCAGGGCCTTAATCGCCAGTTTCAGCGCGGCGTGATCGGCCCCGCCCGCGAACACCTTCACCTGCTGCATCAGTTCCAGTATGGCTTCGCGCTCGGGCGCGGTCAGCAAATGGCTGTCTGCGTCAAGTGCCGATTGCGTCGCCAGCAAAATGCGCTCAGCCTCGACCTGCTCTTCTTTCAGCGCGCGTTGCTGCATGTCGCCTTCGGCAGATTTGAACGAATCCTGCAACATGCGCGCCACTTCATCGTCACCCAGGCCGTAAGACGGCTTGACCGCAATCGAGGCTTCGACGCCGGACCGCAACTCTCTGGCAGAAACCGATAGCAAGCCATCGGCATCCACCTGGTAGGTAATCCGGATGCGCGCCGCGCCGGCGGCCATAGGCGGGATGCCGCGCAGCTCGAATCTTGCCAGTGAGCGGCAGTCGCTGACCAGTTCGCGCTCGCCTTGCACTACATGAATCGCCAGCGCGGTCTGGCCGTCCTTGAAGGTGGTGAATTCCTGCGCGCGCGCGCAAGGTATGGTCGAATTGCGTGGGATGACCTTTTCCGCCAGGCCGCCCATGGTTTCCACGCCCAGCGACAAGGGTATGACATCCAGCAACAGCCAATCGTCGCCGGGCGCGCGATTGCCGGCCAGCAGGTTGGCCTGTATTGCGGCTCCCAGCGCCACTACCTTGTCCGGATCGATATTCGCGAGCGGGGTGGTCTGAAAGAAATCGCCTACCGCTTTGCGCACGTGCGGCATGCGGGTAGCGCCGCCGACCAGCACGACGCCGTCCACGTCGTCCACCGTCAGGCCTGCATCGCGCAGTGCTTTTTGCGATGGCTTGATGGTCTTCACCACCAGATGCTGGGTAATCTCCGTAAATACGGATGCTTCGATCACCAGGTGGACTTCTTCTCCCGTACTCAGGATCGCGTCGAAATGCGTGGACGCCTGGGTAGACAAGGTTTCCTTGGCTTCCCGCGCCTTGACCATCAACAGGCTGGTGTCTTCGTCGGACAGCGGCGGCAATTGCGCCTGCTGCAATACCCAGCAGAACAGGCGGTGATCAAAATCGTCGCCGCCCAGCGCAGAATCGCCACCGGTGGCCTGGACTTCAAACACACCCTTGCTCATTCTCAGGATGGAGATGTCGAAGGTGCCGCCGCCGAGATCATAGACTGCATAAATGCCTTCGGACCCATTGTCGAGACCATAGGCAATTGCTGCCGCGGTTGGCTCGTTCAGCAAGCGCAATACGTTCAGGCCGGCCAGTTTGGCCGCATCTTTGGTGGCCTGGCGCTGCGCATCGTCAAAATAAGCCGGCACCGTAATGACAGCGCCGACCAGGTCATCGCCCAACGCATCTTCAGCTTGCTGGCGCAGCGTCGCCAGGATTTGCGCTGAAATTTCCACCGGGCTCTTCAAGCCGGCAACGGTTTTCAATTGCACCATGCCCGGCGTATCCTGAAAATCGTAAGGCAGGTTCTCCGCATAGGCAATGTCTTTCAGCCCGCGACCCATGAAGCGCTTGGCGGAAACAACGGTGTTCTTAGGGTCTGTAGTCTGCGCGGCCTGCGCCTTATATCCTATATGCGCATGGCCGTTCGGCAGGTAGCGCACAACGGAAGGCAGTAAAGAACGGCCTTCTTCGTCATTCAAGACTTCAGGAATGCTATTGCGGACGGTGGCCACCAGCGAGTTAGTGGTGCCCAGATCTATCCCTACCGCGAGCCTGTGTTGATGCGGCGCTGTGGACATGCCTGGTTCTGAAATCTGGAGGAGTGCCATTTAATTTTTTAAGAATATTGCAAACAATATGTGATATATGAAGTATAACGCTGGTGTGAAATTCATTCCCGCGCCATGGGCATCCTATTCGGCGTGTACGGCGATGTCAGCGATGAATTTTTCCAGGAACATGCAGGCCCGGACAGTCTGTGCCGCCTGGTCATAATCCCCGGCATCCAGCGCGCGGCCGGCGGAATGGAGTTCTGATTTCAGGGCAGCGTGCACGTCCGCTTCAAGAGCTTCCAGCGCAGCAACGTCGCCTGCGTGCCTGGCGTCTTCGAAGGCCTCGCGCCACTCCATTTGCTGCATCAGGAAAGCGGCCGGCATGGCGGTGTTGGAGTGGGACTGCACATCCACTCCATGCATTTCACACAAATAGGCGGCGCGCTTCAATGGCCTTTTCAAGGTCTGGTAAGCTTCGTTGGCACGCGTGGCCCACTGCATCGCAACCCGCTTTTCTGCGTCGCCGGCCTGCACAAACTTATCCGGATGCACGGTTGCCTGGACCTCCCTGTAAGCGGCATCCAATTGTGCAAGATCCAGCGTATACCGCTGGGGCAGGTGGAACAGGTCGAAGTGATTTTGCATTGTGCAATACAGGCTGTGGAGAGGTGATTTAAGGCGGTTTAGCGCAAAACTTCAGGCTTGCGCCGAAGCTTTGCCGTATTTTTGACGTTATGCGCTTTAAATCCTGAAGCTTTCGCCGCAACCGCACTCGTCTTTGACGTTGGGGTTGTAAAACTTGAAGCCTTCGTTCAAGCCTTCGCGAGCGAAATCCAGTTCGGTGCCGTCGATATAGGGCAGGCTCTTGGGATCGACGAATACCTTGACCCCGTGCGACTCAAAAACGCTGTCCTCAGTGCCCATTTCATCAACGTATTCCAGCTTGTAAGCCATGCCGGAGCAGCCGGTAGTGCGGACGCCAAAGCGCAAGCCTAAGCCTTTGCCCCGGCGTTCCATATACCGCGTCACGTGCTTCGCGGCTTTTTCTGTCAATGTTATTGCCATGTTCAGAAGCCTAAATAAGTAAAATCGAAATCAGGCAGCCTGATCGGCGGTGACGCCATGCTTGGTCTTGTAGTCCAGCACGGCGGCCTTGATCGCGTCCTCTGCCAGGATAGAGCAGTGGATTTTCACCGGCGGCAAAGCCAACTCTTCGGCGATCTGGGTGTTTTTGATGGACAAGGCCTGATCCAGCGTCTTGCCCTTGACCCATTCAGTCACCAGGGAAGAGGACGCGATCGCGGAGCCGCAACCGTAGGTCTTGAATTTTGCATCTTCGATCAAACCGTCTGCACCGACCTTGATTTGCAGCTTCATCACGTCGCCGCATGCGGGTGCGCCGACCATGCCGGTACCGATAGTCTCGTCACCTTTGTCGAAAGCGCCGACATTGCGTGGATTTTCGTAGTGGTCCAACACTTTTGCTGAGTAAGTCATTTTGATGCTCCTTGCCTAATTGAGTTGAGTAGGATTAAAACCCAGTCGGATTAGTGGGCAGCCCATTGTATGGAGCTGATATCGATACCGTCTTTATACATGTCCCACAGCGGCGACAACTCACGCAGCTTGGCCACCTTGGTTTTAAGTAAATTGATTGCAAAGTCTATGTCTTCTTCCGTCGTAAAACGGCCTATCGTGAAGCGGATGGAACTGTGCGCCAGTTCATCGCTGCGTCCCAGTGCGCGCAATACATACGACGGCTCCAGGCTGGCGGAGGTGCAGGCGGAACCGGAGGACACTGCGATTTCCTTGATCGCCATGATCAGCGACTCGCCTTCGACGTAGTTGAAGCTGACGTTGAGGTTATGCGGCACGCGGTGTTCCATGTCGCCGTTGATGTAGGTTTCTTCTATGTCCTGCAAGCCTTTAGCCAGGCGGTCGCGCATGGCCTTGATGTGATCCAGTTCGCTGTCCATCTCTTCTTTGGCGATACGGAAGGCTTCGCCCATGCCGACGATCTGATGGGTAGGCAGGGTGCCGGAGCGCAGGCCGCGCTCATGGCCGCCGCCGTGCATCTGCGCCTCTATGCGCACGCGCGGTTTGCGGCAGATATACAAGGCGCCGACGCCTTTTGGGCCGTAGGTTTTATGCGCAGTGAAAGTCATCAGGTCGACCTTGGTCTTTTGCAGGTCGATCGCAACCTTGCCGGTTGCCTGGGCTGCGTCGCAATGGAAGATGATGCCCTTTTCGCGGCACAATTCGCCGATCTGGTCGATAGGCTGAATCACGCCGATTTCATTATTCACCAGCATCACCGATACCAGGATAGTGTCGGGACGTATCGCCGCTTTCAATTGCTCAATCGTGATCAAGCCATTGTCTTGCGGTTGCAGATAGGTTGCTTCAAAGCCCTGGCGCTCCAGTTCACGCACGGTATCCAGCACAGCCTTGTGCTCGGTTTTTACCGTGATGATGTGCTTGCCCTTGGATTTGTAAAACTGTGCCGCGCCCTTGATCGCCAGGTTGTTGCCTTCGGTCGCGCCGGAGGTCCAGATAATTTCGCGTGGATCGGCATTCACCAGAGCCGCTACATGGCCGCGCGCCTCTTCAACGGCCGCTTCCGCATCCCAGCCATACATATGGCTGCGCGATGCGGGATTGCCGAATTGCGCGCGCAGAAACGGGATCATTTTGTCCGCAACGCGAGGATCGACCGGCGTCGTCGCGGAATAATCCATGTAAATTGGAAAGTGCGGAGCCTTGATGGCATCTATCAAGCTTTTTTCCAGAGGGGCGTTCATGTATTGCTCCAATAAAATAATATTAAATACTTAAGGCGTCACATGGTTGTGATGGATCACGACCACGTTCTTTTCCGCATTCTTTTGTCTTTGCTGATTCACCAGATCCTGCAGCGACACAGAATCCAGATAATCCACCATTTTTGCATTCAGCGTCGCCCACAGCTCATGTGTCATGCAGCGGGCGCCTGTGGCCTGGTCGGCGCCGTGGCAATTTTCCTTGCCGCCGCACTGGGTAGCATCCAGCGGCTCGTCAACGGCGATGATGATATCCGCCACGGTCACTTGCTGTGCCTTCCGCGCCAGGCTATAACCGCCGCCCGGACCGCGTACCGACTCAACAATTTCATGCCTGCGCAACTTGCCAAACAATTGCTCCAGATATGACAAGGAAATGTCCTGGCGCTGGCTGATCCCGGCAAGCGTCACTGGGCCCTTGTCCTGGCGCAATGCCAGGTCTATCATGGCCGTTACTGCAAAACGGCCTTTGGTGGTAAGGCGCATGAGTCATTTACTCCAAGCTTTGCGGCGTTGCTATTAATCAAATAGTTGCTTTTGCCCTGAGATGTTGAGCAATTTGATCAAGTATAACAAACTTGAGTGATTCTGTCAGGAATAGCCCTTATTGCGCTATGGTAAAGCCGTCTTTCCCATCCTCCGTCTTTCCCATCTCATATATGGCTGCGCACATAAAGATAATCAACATGAAAAAAACGCTCACTCTGTTATTTCTTTCCTTTTTTGCACTGCATAGCGGTTTGGCCGCTGCCCAGGTGTCGCGTCTGGACGAAGTCTTGAAATCCGGCAAATTACGGATATGCATGACCGGCGATTACAAACCGTTTAGCTATCAACGCGCCGATGGCACTTTTGAGGGCATGGACGTCGATCTGGGGGCGTCGCTGGCAAAGGCAATGGGAGTAGAGGCGCAATTTGTCAAAACGACCTGGACCGGCCTGATGAATGACTTTATCGAAAAGTGCGATATCGCGATGGGCGGCGTTTCGATCACGCTGGAGCGGCTGAAAAGGGCCGGCTTTGCCGAATCGCATCTGCTGGACGGAAAATCTGCAATCGCGCGTTGTGCAGACGCGGCAAAATTCCAGAGCCTGGCGGCCATTGATCAGCCAACGACGCGGGCGATCGTCAACCCCGGCGGCACCAATGAGCTTTTTGCGCGAGCACATTTCAAGCAGGCGCAATTGATTGTGCATAACGACAACGTCACGATTTTCGATCAGATCGTGCAAGGCAAGGCCGACGTCATGGTAACGGATAGCAGCGAGACCTTATGGCAAAGCAAGCAGCATCCCGAGTTGTGCGCCATCCATCCGGATAAGCCGCTGCAATTCGCGGAGAAGGCCTTCATGCTTCCAAGGGGAGACGTGCCATTCAAGACCTGGATCGATGCCTGGATGCATATGCAAAAAGAGACCGGCTCGTACCAGCAGGTATTCAACAAATGGCTGAAATAACGGGGGAAATTTTAGAACTTGCCCTGTTAAGGAGCGCGGCCCAGCCGGACCACCTCAAGCGGAGGCGCTTCATTCGGCAGCCACTTCTGGTAGATTTTCTGGAAGATGCCTTCTTTCTTTAACCAGCGCAAGGCATCCTCCCATTGCTTTACCGTAGCAGCCGAAGTGTGCGGGGAAAAGGCAAAATACAATTCGAGGCTATCCAGAACCATGACCTTTTCGACGTCATCGGCGGAATAACCTATCTCCTTCAATACCGACGGCACAACGATGCTTCCTTCCGACCACAGATCAAAGCGCCCCATCATCAGCATTTTCGCCGTGATTTGCGGGGTCGCCGCCTGATCCAGGGAAAGAAAGCCGCGTCTGCGCGCGGTATCGGCGAAGATGCTTCCGCGGTAGGCGCCTACCGGCAGTTTGTAGATGTCGTCGCCTAGTGCCAGCATGCGCGCCGCATTTCCCTTGCGGGCATATAGGACGGTGCGGGAAATTGCAATCGGCCCCAATAGCGTCATCAATTTCTCCCGCTCCTCCGAGCGCCCGACGGTAAACAGCAAGACATCGGGTTCTTCCTGGACTGCTTTATATCCGCGCGCCCACGGCACCAGTTGTATAGGGGTGGCGGTACCCAGCCGTTTCTGTATCGCTTCGACGACGTCCACGGCAAGGCCATCGGGTTTTCCGCCATTTTGAAAACTGACGGGAGGCCAGTCTTCGGTATAAATGACAAGGCCGTTCGCACAACTGAATGTCGCACAGCAGAGTAAAAGAAAAAACAGGATGTGGTTTGGCAGGCTTCTGGCGAAAGGAAGTTTTATTTCAAGCATGTGATGGCCTTAAAAACCAGAAGTGCAGGATGCATTAGCCGGGACGGCGGGATTGCAGATACATCTCCTCTACTTTCGCCCGTGCCCAGGGTGTCTTCCTGAGAAATTTTAAACTGGACTTGATGCTGGGATCATGCGTGAAACACCGGATATTTATCTGTTTTCCCATTTCTATCCAGCCGTAGACGGCAACCAGATCTGTCAGGATTGCTTCCAGCGTCATGCCTTGCAGCGATGTTTGCGCATTTTCGCCTTTCATTGCGCCCCCTTTGCATTCCACGGCATCTGGGTGCAGGGAAAAAGTGTTAAATCAGAGCCGCAGTCGTCGGCAAGACGGAGGCGGGCGCTGCGTGAGTAATTTTTTGGCATGATGCGAAGAAGATTATTTTTTTGTGTTGAGCAGCGCTTTACGTTCGGCTGTGTAAGCCCACCATGGCAGTGCCGGGGCTCCTTCCATGAAACGCACGGCAGACATGAAAGTATCGATAACACAGGGATCGTGCCTGGCCTGGGTCATTTCACATAAGCTTGCATATAACTGCATTGGATCCTTGCCTATCAACTGCTGCGGCTCCAATATGCCGATCAGCCGGAGGTCAGCCGCGCACGCCTTGCCTATATTGGGCAAGTTTTCCAGTTTAACGGCTTTCTCCCTCGATGTTTTTTGCATGTCTGCGCCAGGGCCTGTTGTTAAGGAAACGCTGTTGAGCTATCCAAGGCAGCTACGATCATATCGCGAGTCTTGTACACCTCTCTGGCGGAAATGATGATGCTTGATGTTTCAGTATAGCCAAAGATGGATGTTTCTGAAAGCAAACATTTCTTTAGATCGCGTAAGATTAATCAGGCCTTATACAAAATAAAACCCGGACTGCTTGCGCAGGCCGGGTTTGAGAGCGTCGCTAAAAACTTGCTTAATTTAGATGTCGAAGCTGATGCCTTGCGCCAAAGGCAGTGAGTGGCTGTAGTTGATCGTATTGGTGGATCGGCGCATATAGGCCTTCCATGCGTCCGAGCCGGACTCGCGTCCGCCGCCGGTTTCCTTTTCGCCGCCGAAGGCGCCGCCGATTTCGGCGCCGCTCGGGCCGATATTCACGTTGGCGATGCCGCAATCGCTGCCGCTGTCCGACATAAAGGTTTCCGCTTCGCGTACGTCAGTCGTGAAGATGCTGGAAGACAGGCCCTGTGGCACAGCATTATTCAGGGCGATGGCTTGCTGCAGATCCGTGTAACGGACGATATACAGGATGGGAGCAAATGTCTCATGCTGCATCACATTGGTCTGCGCCGGCATTTCGACCAGCGC
>DATHMC010000107.1:0-8358 GCA_035487495.1 Undibacterium sp. | reverse complement strand
ACCGGTGAATAGGCTACGGTATCTTCTGCATGCACGGCATATGCGCACAGCATCAATGCGAGTAAAGCGAATTTTTTCATGGCGTCTCCATCTTTTAGTGATCTCAAAAACAATTGTACGCGGCACAAACTTCTGCCGCGTACAATTTTTTTAGAGTACCTGCTTTAATCAGCGAAGAGGAATTACGCCGCCGGCAATTTGGCGAATTGCTCGCGCAATTTTTCCAGGGTTGCCGAGAAGCCGGCCATGCGCTCTTTCTCTTGCGCCACCACAGCGGCCGGAGCGCGCGCCACAAAGCTTTCATTGCCCAGCTTGGCTTGCGCCTTGGCAATTTCAGCATCCAGGCGGGTAATTTCCTTGCCCAGGCGTTCACGTTCGGCCACGACGTCGATTTCCACTTTCAGCATCAGCTTGGCTTCGCCGACGACGGAAACCGGCGCCGGCGATTCCGGCAACGCGTCCAATACCTGTACTTCGGACAATTTCGCCAGCGCTTGCAGATACGGCGCGAAAGCCTGCATCCTGAGTTTGTCGTCCGCATTGGCAGCCTGCAATAGCAGCGGTACGCGCACTGCCGGCGACAACTGCATTTCGCCGCGCAAATTGCGGCAGGCGTCGGTCATTGCCTTCAGCGCCGACATCCAGCCTTCCGCCTTTTCATCGATCTTTTCCGGCTGCGAAATCGGATAAGCCTGGCGCATGATGGAGTCGCCCGCTGGCTCCAGCTTGCGGCCGGCCAGCGGCGCTACGGTTTGCCACAAGGCTTCCGTGATGAACGGGAGTACCGGATGGGCCAGGCGCAGCGTGGTTTCCAGCACGCGCAACAGGGTGCGGCGGGTTGCGCGCTGTTGCGCCTCGCTGCCGTGCTGGATTTGCACCTTGGCGACTTCCAGATACCAGTCGCAGTATTCATCCCATACAAATTTGTAGATGCCGGAAGCGATATTGTCGAAGCGGTAGTCGGTAAAGCCTTTTTCCACTTCGGCCTCGGTGCGCTGCAGGGTCGAGACTATCCAGCGATCCGCCTGCGAGAAATCCAGGTAGGTGCCGGCCGCGCATTCTTCCGCAGTGTGCTCTTCCAGTCCGCAATCCTTGCCTTCGGTATTCATCAACACGAAGCGGGTCGCGTTCCACAGCTTATTGCAGAAATTGCGGTAGCCTTCGCAACGACCCAGGTCGAAGTTGATGTTGCGGCCCAGCGATGCGTAGCTGGCCATCGTGAAGCGCAGCGCGTCGGTGCCGTAAGCGGTGATGCCTTCGCCGAATTCCTTGCGCGTGGCTTTCTCTATCTTGGCTGCGTCTTTGGGGTTCATCAAGCCGGTAGTGCGCTTGACCACCAGTCCATCCACGCCGATGCCGTCTATCAGGTCGATAGGGTCCAGCGTATTGCCCTTGGACTTGGACATCTTCTGGCCGCTGGAATCGCGCACCAGGCCGTGCACATACACGGTGTTGAACGGCACCTTGCCGGTGAAGTGCGTGGTCATCATGACCATGCGCGCGACCCAGAAGAAGATGATGTCGAAGCCGGTCACCAGTACCGAGGATGGCATGAACATGTTCAGGTCCGGCGTTTGTTCCGGCCAGCCCAGCGTGGAGAAAGGCACCATCGCCGAAGAGAACCAGGTATCCAGCACGTCTTCATCGCGCTTCAGTTCTCCGGTATATCCCTGTGCGACCGCCTTGATTTTTGCTTCTTCTGCGCTGCGGGCGACGAACACCTGGCCGTCGTCACCGAACCAGGCCGGGATCTGGTGGCCCCACCACAGTTGACGCGAGATGCACCAGTCCTGGATATTATTGAGCCACTGGTTGTAGGTAGTGCTCCAGTTTTCCGGCACAAATTTGATTTCACCTGTGGCAACTTTTTCCAGCGCCACTTCGGCAATCGATTTACCCGGGAACAGCGTACCATCCGGCGCCGGCTTGCTCATCGCCATGAACCACTGATCGGTCAACATCGGTTCCAGCACCACGCCGGTACGGTCGCCGCGCGGCACCTGCAGCTTGTGCGGCTTGACTTGTTCCAGCAGACCGAGCGCTTCCAGGTCGGCCACGATCTGTTTGCGGGCGACGAAGCGGTCCAGTCCTTGATACTTGGCCGGCGCCTGGTCGCTGATTTTTGCGTCCAGCGTCAGGATGCTGATCTTTTCCAGGTTGTGGCGCTGGCCGATCGCATAGTCGTTGAAGTCGTGCGCTGGCGTGATCTTGACGCAGCCGGTGCCGAATTCCTTGTCGACGTATTCATCCTGGATGATGGGGATTTCCCGCTCGGACAGCGGCAGCTTCAGCATCTTGCCGACCAGGTGCGCATAACGCTCGTCGGTAGGGTCGACGGCCACCGCCACGTCGCCCAGCATGGTTTCCGGACGGGTTGTCGCAACGGTGACGTGGCCGCTGCCGTCAGCCAATGGATAATGGATGAACCACATGAAGCCGTCTTCTTCCTCAGACTGCACTTCCAGATCGGAGACGGCGGTGCCCAGGACCGGGTCCCAGTTCACCAGGCGCTTGCCGCGATAGATCAGGCCTTGCTCCACCAGGCGCACAAACACTTCGGTAACCACTTTGGAGCGCGGCGCATCCATCGTGAAATATTCACGCTGCCAGTCGGCGGACGCGCCCATGCGGCGCATCTGGCCGGTGATCGTGGAGCCGGATTTTTCTTTCCATTCCCACACTTTTTCCAGGAATTTTTCACGGCCCAGGTCATGCCGGGAAATCTTTTGCGCATCCAGCTGGCGTTCCACGACGATCTGGGTGGCGATGCCGGCGTGGTCGGTGCCGGGGATCCAGGCGGTATTGTAGCCGCGCATGCGGTAGTAGCGGGTCAGTCCATCCATGATGGTCTGGTTGAACGCGTGCCCCATGTGCAGGGTGCCGGTGACGTTCGGCGGTGGCAGCTGGATGCTGAATGACGGTTTGGCGGCATCCATGGAGGCGGTAAAGTATCCGCGCTGTTCCCATTCGTTACGCCAGTATTGCTCTATCTCGGCAGGCTCAAAAGACTTGGCTAATTCCATAATATGTCAGTGGTGGTGAATGCTAAACCGTTGATTATAAATGAGACTATGCCAGTGCATATGCTAAAAACATGTCAAAGGGAATTAAAACGGACTTCCCCTTGCTCTAAAGGAAATTTTTCCGGTATCTGGGTCCAGATATAAACACTATCCGACATTTTGTTATTGCGTACGGCCAAAAAACCTTATAATTCGACATTCCTGCCGATGTGGATATTTCACATCGCGGGAAAAATGCTAGGGGTCCTGGCAAACACACTGTGTTTGGCCGGGTGAGAAATACCCTTGAACCTGATCTGGATAATGCCAGCGAAGGGAAGCAGGACTGTGTTGCGGCCATCCGTCCGTACCAGTCGCCTCCCAAGCTGCTCACACTTGGGAGCGCTATGAACGCCAATCCGAAATTTTTATCTGCAACCGCTACGGTAGACGCCGCTGCGATTCAACCTCTTCCTAATTCACGCAAATTTTATGTGCAAGGCAGCCGGCCCGATATTCGCGTGCCGATGCGCGAGATCAGCCAGGCCGATACGCCGGCTTCTTTCGGCGCCGAAAAAAATCCGCCGATCTATGTGTACGACACTTCAGGCCCGTATACCGATCCGGATGCACACATCGACATCCGCTCCGGCCTGGCTTCGGTGCGCGGCGCCTGGATCGCCGAACGCAACGACACCGAGGAATTGCCCGGCCCGACGTCGCAGTACGGCATAGAGCGGCTGAACGACCCCAAGCTGGCGGAATTGCGCTTCAACCTGCAGCGCAAGCCGCGCCGCGCGCTGGCCGGCGAGAACGTCACGCAAATGCACTATGCCAGGCAAGGCATCGTGACGCCGGAGATGGAATATGTCGCGATACGCGAAAACATGCGCCGCAAGGAATACCTGGAAAGCCTGAAGGCCTCGGGCCCGATGGGCGGCAAGCTGGCCGACATGATGGGGCGCCAGCATCCCGGCCAGTCTTTCGGCGCTGCCATGCCGGCTGAAATTACGCCGGAATTTGTGCGCGAAGAAGTCGCCCGCGGCCGCGCGATCATCCCGGCCAACATCAATCACCCGGAAGTGGAGCCTATGATCATAGGCCGCAACTTCCTGGTCAAGATCAATGCCAACATCGGCAATTCTGCGGTGACCTCTTCGATAGGCGAAGAGGTCGAGAAGATGACCTGGGCCATACGCTGGGGCGGCGACAATGTGATGGACCTGTCCACCGGCAAGCACATCCATGAAACCCGCGAGTGGATAGTGCGCAATTCGCCGGTGCCGATCGGCACCGTACCGATCTACCAAGCGCTGGAGAAGGTCAACGGCAAGGCCGAAGACCTGACCTGGGAAATCTATCGGGATACGCTGATAGAGCAGGCCGAGCAGGGCGTCGATTACTTCACCATCCACGCCGGCGTGCGCCTGCAGTACGTGCCGCTGACGGCCAAGCGCATGACGGGCATCGTCTCGCGCGGCGGCTCCATCATGGCCAAATGGTGCCTGGCGCATCACAAGGAGAGCTTCCTGTACGAGCACTTCGAAGACATCTGCGAAATCATGAAGGCCTATGACGTGTCCTTCAGCCTGGGCGACGGCCTGCGCCCGGGCTCCATCTACGACGCGAATGATGAGGCGCAGCTGGGCGAGCTGAAAACCCTGGGCGAACTGACGCAGATCGCCTGGAAGCACGACGTGCAGGTGATGATAGAAGGCCCCGGCCACGTGCCCATGCACCTGATCAAGGAAAACATGGACCTGCAGCTGGAAGCCTGCCATGAGGCGCCCTTCTACACCCTGGGACCGTTGACCACTGACATTGCACCCGGCTACGATCACATCACGTCCGGCATAGGTGCCGCGCAAATCGGCTGGTACGGCACCGCGATGCTGTGCTACGTGACGCCGAAAGAGCACCTGGGTTTGCCGAACAAGGTGGACGTCAAGGACGGCATCATCACTTACAAGATCGCCGCCCATGCGGCCGACCTGGCCAAGGGCCATCCGGGCGCGCAGATCCGCGACAACGCGCTGTCCAAGGCCAGGTTTGAGTTCCGCTGGGAAGACCAGTTCAATATCGGCCTGGACCCGGACAAGGCCAGGGAATTCCATGACGAGACACTGCCCAAGGATTCCGCCAAGGTCGCGCACTTCTGCTCCATGTGCGGCCCCCACTTCTGCTCGATGAAGATTACGCAGGAAGTGCGCGAATACGCGGCCAGCCAGGGCATCTCGGAAATCGCTGCGCTGAAGCAGGGGATGGAAGTCAAGGCCGTGGAGTTTGTGAAGTCCGGCGCCGAGCTGTATCGCAAGCAATAAACGCAGGAAGCCACGGACATGGACATTGAATTGAACGGGGCCGTGCATCAGGTAGCTGAAGGACAGAACTTGTCTGAGCTGGTCGCGGCGCTGAACCTATCCAATCAGGCCATCGCGGTCGCCGTCAATCGCCAGATCATCGCGCGTTCGCTGTGGCAGACGCACCTGTTGCAGCCGCAGGACAAAGTGGATGTAGTGCGTGCCATAGGCGGCGGTTGATATGCCTCAAAAAAAATTGAGACAGCTTGATTGGGTGTTGGGGTTGACGTTGCTTTTGATGTTAATCCGCTCGGGACGCAGCATTTTGTGCGTTACAGGAAATGGATCAGAAACAGACGTTGTTTGAGCCGCAGGCGAGTTCCGTCTGTTTCCCATTTTTTGTAATGCACAAAATGTGATGACGCCATGCGTCATCACACGTAGGGCAAGTCTGCGGTCGCCTTTTTTTTGCTGACTTTTTCTTGGGGCCGCCTAGGTGGCGAAGCAAGAAAAAGTAAGTGGCTGCCGGGCCACCCCCGGCCTGTACCCACGAAGTGAAGTCTAGTTTGAATAACGGGCCTCAACGGGTAAGCGAACAGGAAAAATTATGTCAATTGATATGCAAACCCTCGGCCTCACGATCGCCGGAAAAACCTACAAATCACGTCTGCTGGTAGGCAGCGGCAAATACAAAGACCTGGAGCAGACCCGGCTGGCGACCGAGGCCAGCGGCGCTGAGATCATCACCGTTGCGATCCGCCGCGTCAACATCGGGCAGGACCCGAACGCGCCCAGCCTGCTGGACGCGGTGCCGCCGAGCAAATACACGATCCTGCCCAATTCCGCCGGTTGCTATACCGCCGCCGATGCGGTGTACACGCTGCAACTGGGGCGTGAACTGCTGGGCGGGCATAAGCTGTGCAAGCTGGAAGTGCTCGGCGATGAAAAGACCTTGTTTCCGAACATGCCTGAGACGCTGAAGGCGGCAGAAACCCTGGTCAGGGACGGCTTTGACGTGATGGTGTATTGCAGCGACGATCCCATCCAGGCCAAGATGCTGGAAGACATAGGCTGCGTCGCAGTGATGCCGCTGGCTTCGCTGATAGGCTCGGGCATGGGCATCCTGAACCCGTGGAATCTGTCGCTGATCATCCAACAGGCCAAGGTGCCGGTGCTGGTGGATGCCGGCGTCGGCACCGCGTCGGATGCGGCGATTGCGATGGAACTGGGTTGCGACGGCGTGCTGATGAATACCGCGATCGCCGGCGCGCAAGACCCGGTGCGTATGGCGCGGGCCATGGGCCTGGCGGTAGAGGCCGGGCGCGAGGCCTGGCTGGCGGGGCGTATCGCCAGGCGTTTCAGCGCCTCGCCTTCGTCGCCTATGGCCGGTCGCGTAGCCTGATGCCGGCGGGGCGGCAGCGACCCTGCGTGCTGGTATTCGCCGGCAGCGACCCCAGCGGCGGCGCCGGCATCCAGGCGGATGTGCAGGCGGTCGCCGCGCAAGGCGCGCACGCGCTGACGGTGGTGACCGCGCTGACCGTGCAGGACAATGACAGGGTGTATGCGGTACACCCGGTAGGGCCCGAACTCGTCATTGAGCAGGCGCGGGCGTTGACCGCCAGGATACCGGTTGCGGCCGTCAAACTGGGCATCGTCGGCAGCCGCGCCAATGCGCAGGCCATTGCTGATTTCATCCGCGCACTGCAGCACCGGCAGCCGGGCCTGCCGGTGGTGCTCGATCCGGTGCTGGGCAGCGGTCACGGTGATGCGCTGGCCGTGGAAAATGCGGTCCAGGCGATTGCGCCGTTGCTTGAAGTGGCGACCCTGATTACGCCCAATTTGCCCGAGGCCGGACTGTTGTGCGCACACACGGAGTCGCTCTTGCGGCAGGCCCGGCATCTGTTGCAGTATGTCTGTGCAGACGTACTGATCAAGGGCGGGCATGGCAATGGAGAACTGGTCAGCAACCTATGGTTGGGCAGATCGCAAACCGGCAACTGGCGCAAGGAATGGCAATGGCCGCGCTTGCCTGGCGAATTTCACGGCAGCGGCTGCACCCTGGCCTCGGCGATTGCTGCGCAACTGGCGCTCGGGCGCGGCATGGACCATGCACTGGATACCGCGCAAGCATATTGCCAGCAGGCGCTGGCGTCGGCGTTTGCTATCGCCGGTGGCCAGTTGATACCGGCAAGAATATAAAATGGAATGGATATGGCAAACACATTAAGCGGTTTATACCTCGTGACTCCCGATTGGGACGATACGCAAAGGCTGCTGGAAGTAACCGAGCAAGCCCTGCTGGGCGGCGCGGCCGTGGTGCAATACCGGCATAAGTTTGCGGGTGAAGCGCTGCGGCATCAGCAGGCCGGCGCGTTGCAGGCATTGTGCCGCCGCTACGAGCGCACTTTCATCGTCAACGACCACATCAACCTGTGCCTGGAACTGGATGCGGATGGCGTGCACGTAGGCGGCACCGATGCCTCAGTGGCCGAAGTACGCATGCGTGTCGGCAAGCAGAAGCTCGTCGGCGCGTCCTGCTACGGAGACCTGCCGCTGGCGCATCAAGCCCATGCTACGGGCGCCAGTTACGTGGCGTTTGGCGGTTTTTATCCTTCACGGGTCAAAAAATACCCTGTGACGACGCCGACCGGCATCGTTACGTTGGCCAAGTCTGAGATTCCGCTGCCGAATGTCGTGATAGGCGGCATGACGGTTGATAACGCCGTGCCGTTGGTGGCGGCAGGCGCCGACATGGTCGCCGCGATCAGCAGCGTGTATCTGGCGCCGGACCCGCAAGTTGCGGCGCGGGCTTTTGTGAACCTGTTTGCGGTGCGCCGGGCCTAAAGCGCCAGCCGTGCGGCTATGCCGGCTCTTCGCTGTGGCTGCGTAAGGGATGGCTGTTGCGATAAGCGCGTGCGAGCTCAGGCCTAGGAGGGTTCAATGGCAACGCAGCGGGGCCAGCGCGCGGTCGCGCGTGGCCTGATCCCACTCGTGGCTGAAGAGCAGGTCGCTGCGATGCGCCAGCAGGTCCTGGATCTCGGCGCCGCACAGCTGTG
>DATHMC010000106.1:0-3619 GCA_035487495.1 Undibacterium sp. | reverse complement strand
CCACCTTGCACCTGGTGCCGGAACACAGCTTTGTGCCGAAAGAGCTGGGCGACAGCGACGACACCCGCCGCCTGTCGGTGCAGATTATCGACGTCAGCCTGGGCGATGCGCCGGTATTCAACGCCGCGCGCCAGTCCGCCGCGGGCAAGCCGTCCGCGCTCGGCGTGCCGGGCGTGAACGTGATCGGCTACGCCCGCTCCGAGCACGGCGTCGGCCAGTCGCTGCGCCAGTTTACCGGCGCACTGGACGCCACGACCATTCCGAACGTGGTGATCGACTTCAACAACAATAACAATAGCCGCGTGCAAGACCTCAGCCTGGAAAACCGCATCGTCAGCGAACCGGCGCACGCCATCAATGTGTTCCACATCAATGCCGACCAGATGACGGAGGCGGAGATGCACCTGCCGGCGCACCTGTTCTCGCGCTATAACATCGGCTTCTGGCACTGGGAGTTGCCGGACATGCTGGACGAGCACCTGGCCGGCTTCAACAGCCTGAACGAAGTCTGGGTGCCGACCGGCTTTGTGCAGGAAGCGGTCGCCAAGCGCTCGCCGGTGCCGGTCGTGCGCATGCCGCATGCGATCCACTTCACGGTGTCGCCGGATGCCGGCCGCGCCCGCTTCGGCCTGCCGGCCGACAAGTTCCTGTTCCTGATGATGTACGATTTTTCGTCCTACCAGGAGCGCAAGAACCCGCAGGCGGCGCTGGATGCTTTCGACCAGGCCTTCAAGCAGGACGGCAGCAAGGTCGCGCTGGTCATCAAGACGCAGAACGCGCAGTTCCACAATGCCGACGTGGCCGCGCTGCGCGACCGGCTGGCGGGCCGCAAGGACGTGATCTGGATCAATGAAACCCTGAGCCGCCAGGAAGTCTACGACCTGCAATCGGTCTGCGATGCGCTGGTGTCGCTGCACCGCTCGGAAGGCTACGGCCTGGGGCCGGCGGAGGCGATGTTCCTGGGCAAACCCGTGATTGCCACCAACTGGTCCGGCAATACCGAGTTCATGCGCCCGCAGAACTCCTTACCGGTCAATTACACGCTGGTCAAGATAGAAAAAGACGTGGGCGTGTACAAGGCCGGCCAGACCTGGGCCAACGCCGACGTCGCGCATGCGGCATCGCTGATGCGCCAGATCGTGGAAGACGAAGGCTTGCGCGCGCGCATCTCGGCCGAAGCCCGCCGCACCATGCAGGAGGAATACAGTCCTGCCGCGGTAGGCCGGCGCATCCGCGCCCGCCTGGAGTATATACAGGGAGCACTGGCGAACTGAGCTTGAATTAAGCCTGCACGCCCTGAAGCAAAAACGGCGGCCCGCATATCGCGCGGCCGCCGTTTTTTTTATGCCTGTGCCGGCAAGATACGCGCTAACCGGCGTGCACGGTCCCGGCTGCGGTGGTGGCCGCGCTCCCTTCCTGCAGACGTGCCGACGGTCCCGCGGCAACATCCAGGTCGTGGCGATGCACCTCCACCGTTGCATGGTTCATCGTCGCCAGGCAGTGCCAGAAATGCACGTGCACGCTTTCGTATTCGCCCTCCTTGCCATGCTGCAGGAAGGCCGACGCCAGCGCCATGATGGGGCCATACACGATGGGCTCAAAGCCCTTCAGTTCCGCCAGCGATTTTCTGGACAATTCATCCACGACGGAATTCTTCAGCAAATTCCTGGCGGCTATTTCATCCTGAAAGCGAGCGGGGTCATGTTTGGCGGCCTGCCATGCGGCCTCCTCCCAGTTACCGATTTCGAAATAATATTTTCTTTCCACAGCCGGGCCTCTTAGAAATCAATGCATCGAAAAGACATTTCTGTGCAGGGCCAGACCGCATGGCCCTGTTTCACATCCGAGCAAAAGCAAGTTTTCAATGTAGAATTAATGTTTCCATACGGAAATTATATATCAGCCTCGGCGCAGCGGGAAGACCGTCGGCATTCCCCGCATATTCCAGTCAATGACGCGTCGTTAGCAATTTTACATTATTATATTAATAAGCACGAATTTAGATTTTGTCGCGCAAAGCTGACGCTATCGTGACCCGGCTAAACTTATTCTCTCGTAGCAGGGCCGGCTATGGAACTGAATATCCCGCAGGGCTTGTGGCAACGGCATTCGAGCAAGTATCTGGCGCCGGGCGTACTTGCCGGTTTCATTGATCTTGCCGTTTCCCTTTCCACGGGCTGGCAAACTTCTATGCGTTTTGCCAAGTGCATTTTTAGGTGGCGCAGTACTCGCCTGCCTCCATGGCAAAGTCAGAGATGAAAGTGTAGGGACAAACTACTGGACAACCGCCACCGCACACGCAACGAACCACCAAGTGACGCTTTGTATTGGTATTCCCAAGCTGAAACCCTTCCGTGCTCCAAATGTTCGCCGGCGTACAGACCGCGTCTTTCAAAATGCCGACATTAACAGTTGAGAGATAGCCATGACAAGCATATGGGGGCACAGCTCCTTCCTCAAAACGCCAAGCGAAATGGGTGGACGCTTTCCATATCAGGTGCCACAATGATCTTGATGACTTCTCAATCGATGCCATTTCCGTTGAGGCAAGATCATGGGTGCTATCAAGGCAATTTCGCTGCTGCTGATTGTGTTCGTTAGTCCCTGGGCCTGGGCTGACAAACCTGCGCCCTACGGCCCCCCTGCACCAACCAATCCGGCAACGCCAGACTCATCCCGCTCTGGCGCCGTGCCGATCGACTTATCCAGAAACAGTTCTATCCTCTACGCCGAGCGCAGCAGCAATACACTTGTCACCCCCACCCTGACCCCGGCAGACCAGCCCAAACCTGTTGCCGATATCCCGCCGGATTCCCGCGCCGGCCTGCACATGATGACCGACGGCGAAAGCCCCGCGCTGGAATACAAATTGAGCGACAACGGGAGCATGCGGCTGCGCGGCACCAAGCGCGGCGCGAAACTGATCATGCTATGGCGCTTCAAATAATCACCTGATATTTCCCGCTGCAAAGCCAAATCACCCTCGCCTGCCTTATACTTGCGGCTGCAGTACGCCGCAATAGATTGCCATTTATCCATCACCATCGAAACACAGGGCCCATCGTGCCATTTTCCTCACTGGGTCTGATCCCGTCGCTGCTGCGTGCAGTCAGCGAAAAATCCTATACTGCACCGACCGCCATCCAGGCGGCCGCCATTCCCGTCATTTTGCGCGGGCAGGATGTATTGGGCCTGGCGCAAACCGGCTCCGGCAAGACGGCCGCCTTTGCGCTGCCGCTGTTGCAATTATTGCAGGGCAAACCGTCCGAAAGGCCGAGACAGGTGCGCGCGCTGATCCTGGTGCCGACGCGCGAACTCGCGGTGCAGATAGGCGATTCGCTGGCGACCTATGCGCAGCACCTGCCGCAGCCGCTGAAGATCGCCACGGTGTTCGGCGGCGTCTCGATCAACCCGCAGATGCTGGGCCTGCGCGGCGGCGCGGACATCGTCGTCGCCACGCCGGGCCGCCTGCTGGATTTGATAGACCACAATGCCGTCAGCATTGCGCGCAGCGCGCTGCTGGTGCTGGACGAGGCAGACCGCCTGCTGGACCTGGGCTTTGCCGATGAGATCAACCGCCTGCTGGCACTGCTGCCGGTGCAGCGGCAAAACCTGTTCT
>DATHMC010000105.1:0-24481 GCA_035487495.1 Undibacterium sp. | reverse complement strand
CGTTCTACGAAGGCCCAGAGGACATCCATACGGTCGGCCGGAACGCGAGCGCCACCAAGCCCGCAAAGTTTCTGGTCTTCCTGGTGAAAGAAAAGAAAAAACCGGTATTGATACCGGTGAAGTGAAAACAGCCGGGCGTCGGCCGCCGCCATTTTTCTCGCTGCCTCGGCGGGGCCGGTTAGCCAGGTAGTTTTGGGGTTTGATTTTTCATCTGTTAAATAGGAGCTGTTCATGCGTATTCCTGTCATCGCTATATCTTGCTTTTTGCTTGCTTCCGCCAGTGCTTCCGCGGCGGACGTGAAATCCATCTCTCGCCTCGCTGCAGGGCCTGACAACATCCTTTTCGTAGCCGACTGGAAAGCGGCTCGGGTCCATGCGATCACACTCCCCGCTGCGCCGCAAAAACCGGCCGGGACGGTGTTCAACGTACTGGATCTGGAGGATCGTCTTTCCCGGCAGGTTGGTGGCGCCAAAGTCACTGTCGAGGATATGGTGGTCCGACCGGGTACGGCCGAAGTGTATGTTGCGGTCAGCTACGGCCCGGCGAAAACGCCGGCGCTGATCGCGGTGACCAGCGACAAAAAGGCCCGCCGCATCGACCTGAAGGCGGCGGCATCGACCTCGGTAGCGCTACGCAACGCTCCCACCACGGATTTCAAGTTCTGGAGGGATACGCCTGAACGCAGTTACACGGTCACCGACATGAAGTGGCGCGATGGGGAGCTGTTCGTCGCCGGTTTGTCCAATCAGGATTTCGCGTCAACCTTGCGGCGGATTAAATACCCGTTCGGATCGCAGCAGTCGGTCACCTCGGTGGAAATCTATCATGCCGGGCACAACCTGATCGAAACGCGGGCGCCAATTCGGGCGATGAGCTTTGCGACCTGGGGCGGCAAGTCCTACCTAGTTGCCGCTTATACTTGCACGCCCCTCGTGACCATCCCGCTCGATGACCTGAAGGATGGCGCCCACATCCGCGGCAAAACGGTCGCTGAACTCGGCTATGGAAACACGCCAGCCGACATGATCTCGTACACCAAGACCGAACAAGGCAAATCTGAAGATTTTCTTTTGCTAGTGAATTTTAACCGTGTATCGAACGTCATCCCGGTGTCGCAACTTGAAGCCGCAGGAGCCCGACCAGGCATCGAGACGATCGTGCCGTACGGGCAGATCGCTGGCCTTGACGTGATGCAGGCCCCGCTTGTCGGCACGCTGCGACTCGACAACCTTGACGATAAATCATTCGTCTTCGTGCGCCGGCGACTCGAGAAGGACTCACTGGAATTGGTCTCCATGGGCAAAGGCTTAAGCTTCCGGCTGACCGACCACATCTCGGAGTACGCATTCCCAGAACACAGCTTTAAGGGCAATGCGTTTCAATTCCAGCACGTCAAGCCACTGCAGGACATGTTGCTGAAGGAAGAGGGCTTCCCGGAATTCATCAAGGCATCGGAGTAGTTCATGTATCTCGGTCGATTGTTCGCCGCCGCGGCGCTGGCGCTTGTGCTGGGTGACACTTGTGCCGCGCAGCCTACGCCACGCGTGGTGCTGGTTCAGCCGTCGGCTCCCGAAGTTCCGGCGAACCTGCTTCGCATCTCCATCGAGTTTGCGGCGCCGGTCGGGGGGGCAGTTTTGCCCCGGCTCGCTTTGTTGCGCGCCGACGGTGGCCCGGTCGAGACCCCGTTTCTGGAGCAAGAGCTTTGGTCTCCAAATGGAAAAATTTTGACTATCTTAATGCATCCCGGACGCGTTAAAACTGGCCTGAAGGCGCGAGAAGAAATGGGGCCGATCCTTGCGGCTGGTGATGATGTCGTTCTGGTGCTTGATGGACGTCCCATCCAGCGATGGATAGTTGGACCTAGGAATGAGGATGGCCCAGTCCCATCGGCGTGGAAACTCTCGCCCGTCAGCGCTGGGTCGAGGCAAGCTCTCGTCGTGGCGCTGGATAAGTCAATCGATGGCCGCGATGCCGGCTATTTGGCGATTGCGGATAGCCGCAATCGCCGGATCGATGGTCGCGCCCAACTGAAGGACGGCGAAAGGGTTTGGACGTTCACCCCGGGCTTGCCATGGCGGACCGGCGAGTACAAGTTGGTCGCCCGTGGTACTTTGGAGGATCCCGCCGGCAATCGCTTGGGCGGCCACTTTGAAACGGCAATTGATACGCCGCTCGGACCTGCCGCTGATGCAGTGATCACCTTTGCTGTGGGTTCGAGCCCATTTCGCTAGGTGCGGTCTTCGGTCCGATAGCGCGGCTCAACAATGAGTGGAACTGTGCGACTGCTGTGAGAAACAGCAGTCGCGATTAAACTGCGACTGCTTGCGACGCTCGGTTGGAGCTCAACGCACAACACAGTGTCCACTGGGACGCAACCCCAATTTCGCGGCGATGCCGTAATCTCCCTATGTGGGCGCCTTTCCAGAAACGCCTCTGGCACCCGTAACCTGCCATTCAATACAAATTGTAAGGACGCAGCTATGAATAATCCCTTCAAAATCCTTTTGCAGACCACCATCGTAGCCACCGACAATGACTGGCATATCGGCCGCTTCTCTTTGTTGCGCGATTTCCTAGCCCGCTTGACCGGCGCCGATCACAAGCCGCTGTTTGACGTCACGGCGCGCGATCGCGTCAGCGTCGGCACGGCCGATCCTGTGCTGTCAACGTTGGCAGAGTCCGATTATGACCAAGTGTGGCTGTTCGCTGTCGACACCGGTGATGGCTTGCATGCTGCCGACCGCGAGGGCCTGTCGTCTTTCCACCGCAGAGGTGGTGGCCTGATGATTACGCGCGACCATATGGATTTGGGTTGCTCAATCTGCTCGATTGACGTGATCGGCTCGATGCATCTTTTCCATACCCACAACCGCGTCGCGGGCAGCCCGCAGCATGCGCCCGACGATCGCGGTACGCCGCAAATCCTGTGGCCTAATTTCCATTCGGGGGCGAATGGCGACGCTCAGCGCATCGCCGTCGTTGGCGTAGCGCATCCAGTGTTGTGCGATGCGGAGACGGACGATGGCGTGCTGCACTATCTGCCGGCACATCCGCATGAGGGAGCAGTCGATGCTCCCACAGGAGTGGCGCAGGCACGCGTGATCGCCACCGGCATCAGCAAGGCCACCGGCAACCGGTTTAATATATCCGTCGCTATCGAACCGTCCGCTGGCAATGGGCCGGTGATCGCGCAGTCCACTTTCCACCATTTCGCCGACTACAACTGGAATCCGGCGCTGGGCTGCCCCGACTTCGTGAGCGAGGCGCCTGGAAACGGTCTGGCGACAACTCCTCACGCGCTGCGTTCGGTGCACCGATACGTCAGCAATGTCGCGCTGTGGCTGGCCGGACGACTGAACCCCGCTGCGCCTATCAGTCTCCCCGACTGAGTTCCAGGATAGGCAATTCCTCACGATGGAACACATCGGCAATTAGCCGTCGCAGCGCCTTTCGGGCAGATATTGTGATGCCGTTTTTGCCGGCGTCCGCATAGGTACGAAAGGGGTTACCAAATCAGTTGCATAATTGAAAATTGTCACACAATCAAGCATTTCACTATTAAGCCATATCAGAAACAGTTTCGGAGGCAGCGACATAAATCTAGCAAAAGACGCCGAATTCATTATCGCTGCCGTACATAAGATTTAGGAAAAATATAAATGTTACGACCTGTCGTGGCGGCTAACAATACACGAATTTTCAATCGTACCTGCCAGCGCTGCGACCCGTAATTTCAACTATTGGCTAGCTTTCAGGTTGGGTCGCAACGGGCCGTCACCGCCCAAATCAAACATCAGCAGCGCTAGGAAGTAAAAAACGTGACCGCAACCAGCAGCCATTCAATCATGCGTAGTTTGTTTGCAGCTTTTCCTCTTTGCTCGTGGGCTGACGGGTATCAGGACGGGATAAGGGGACATTACGCGGGCGTGCGATCTTGGCTTAGGATGACACTCTTGTCACCACTTGCCGACTTATGCCTAGCGCCTGGAACCGCTAAACATGACGGTCATAGCTGCGAGCTACTTCTGAAGTCGCCTTGGCATCCTGATATTACCAAAATCAAATATCAAATGAAACGGGATCATAGGTAGGAATTGTCATCATTTTGGCAAACGTTTTGGATTTTGAGCGTCCGGGTGACACGATTGCCAGTGTCGCGTTCCCGAGGATATTTTGATTTTTTCTGAACAAAACAAAAAGGCCCTCATGTCTGAGAGCCTTATGTTTATTGGTGCCGAGAGCCGGAATCGAACCGGCACGCTGTCTCCAGCGCGGGATTTTGAGTCCCGTGCGTCTACCTATTCCGCCATCTCGGCAACGCAGACCGCTATTATGACTTAACCAAAATAAATTTGCAAGCGCCTGCGCGGCTTGTTTGCGAATTCATGTCGGGCTATCATCAGCCATGCATTCCCTATACATCAAAGGGCTGCGCCGGCGATACGGGGTCGTTTGCGTTTCGAGGGTTTGCAGACGGTGATTTTGGGGCTGGAGGCGCAGCCGTTTTTCTGCGGCTTTTAAAAAACGGGCAGATCTCCGGGCCGATACATCTGCCTGCGTTAATCGTCCGACTCCAATGAGGCGGGCTGCCAATTTTGGGAATACGGCTTTTCAAGCAATGCGCACACGCATGCGCCGAGATCCAGATGGAGTTTTTCGAAGGCTGCCTGCGAGCCGGCGTCTGTGCGCTGGGCGGCCAATACAAAATGTTGGAATGTATCCCAGTTGCCCGCCAATTTTTCCACCATGATGCGGGCAAGCTCGTAGGACAGCAGGTTGCCTTCGTCTGCCCTGTGGAATGATGCGCCGGACCAGAATTCATGGATTGTCGCGACGTCCCACAAAGGTCATATCATGTACATGAGGATTCTGCGGCCTTGGCCAGTTCCGCCATTGCCTGCTTTACCGAACGAAGTTTTTCATCGCCCATATGACGTGTGAGTTCTGCCTTGGCCCAATTCCACACTGGGAGCGCATCGACCAAGAGTCGACGCCCCGATGTCGTCAGAGCTAGCCGCTTTCCAGCGCAGCCACGTCCGCCTTTAGCGCAGACCAAATCTCGGCTCTCCAGATTCTTAACATTTCGGCTGAGGGTGGTCGGATCGACCCCGGCCCTATCCGCAAGATCGACGAGCGTCGCTCCCTCGGCCGCACCGATCCCAACCAAGAGGCTGAATTGCTCGGCCGTCAGCCCGAGCGGCTTGAAGCAGGCATTGTAATATCGCGTGAGTGCCCGCGCCGTGGCACGAGCCTGGAAGCCCGGACACTCCGCTGCGACGCCCTTCAAAGATTCTGGATCAAAACCGTTCACGCCTACCTCCTTGACAATCCCATCCTCGTATAATACTGTATATACATTATTAATGGGAGACACAATGCCAGCATACGTACACGTCAATCTACGCGTCATCGACTCCGCCAAGCAGGCTGCGCTCGCTCCACGCTTTCAGGCGGCGCTAAAAGAGGCGGGCGGGCAGATTCTGCATTTCGGTCCCGTTGCGCAGATTCTAGAGGGCGATGAGGTGCCGCTGCCGATGGCCGGCGTGTTTGAGTTTCCGACTCTCGCCCAAGCGCTAGCCTTTTACAATTCCGAGAAGTATGCGCCGATCAAGGCCGAACGTCGGGAAGCCCAGCAAGCGCGGATGTTCATAGTCGAAACCGTGTGAAGCACCTGTCCTGACCTGCATCATCACAGATGCCATAGATGCCCTCCACAAGAGAGGTTAAAAGGTCGGTTTTGCCATATTCGTCGGCCCTTCCACGATGTGTAAATCTCTTATGTTTCGCAACGTCGGCATCCGCCTTTTGAGTGGGGTCGAAGTGCCATATCGTAAATCTCGGCGACATGGAAGGCGTCGATACGTTTGCGTTGGAAACGATTTCATTTGATGGCAAGGCGCTGCTTTAGGGTGGAGCCTATAAGAGCCTGTTCACGATCTTACTGCGCGGACGTGATCGGGGCTCATGCGCTGTTCACAATGCTCACCTACCTCTATGTACCTTCCGCTTGTTGCGTTGCTCTTCACCCGCTGACGCCCGCTCGCTACAGATCGTGAGCAGGTTATAAAAGGCATGATCCACTCACTCGCGATCAGCATGTCTTTTTAAACGGCGCTTCATCGCTGTGCGGGGCACGCCGGGTTGCCCTCACATTCACAACCAGAAGCAGTGCCAGAAAAACAAGAAAGATTATCATTGTCTTTGCTTAAGTAGTGGTGCTGGACTATCGAGCAAAATGCGAAAGCTGCGGATACCGGCTTCCCAGCTTCGCGGCGCCTATTTATTTTCAAAAAATAAATATTGCAAATTTTCAATAGATGTTATTATAATAATTAAATTGTGTCTTTATCTATTTTTTTAAGCAGGTGCGCCGCTGCTTGTGGGCTTTACCTGCTGCCGTCTTAAGCCGGCCCAAAGGCAGCGGGCCGGCCAGGCGGTGTCGACAACCCCAATCTCCAACTCATCAAGGTACATGGGGCAGTGTCCTGAACGTGGAGCGCTTCGAAGTAAATGAGCCGCACAGGGGGCGTGTCAACTCAAGTTCCGGTGCAAATCGACAGTCAGGATTTTTAATGCATTTATCAGGCCTCATTCAGGGCACGAATAATAATTTCAACCTTATACGTTTCATTGCAGCGTCCGCTGTGCTGGTTGGGCACAGTTTTGCCTTGCTTGGGCAACCGGAGCCGTTAGGGCAGAGCCTAGGCATGTCCATTGGCTCAATCGCGGTCGACCTGTTTTTTATTACAAGCGGCTTCCTGGTGGCCAGCAGTCTGCTGACAAGGCAAAGCACCGCCGACTATATTTTGGCGCGGGTACTAAGAATTTATCCTGCGCTGATTGTGATGTTGATGTTGACGGTTTTTGGCCTGGGAACATTTTTTACATCTGTGCCTTTAGGCCATTACTTTAGCAGTCCCGAGACCTATTCTTATCTATTGAAATGCGCAACGCTGGTAGGCGGCGTCGCATTTTACCTGCCCGGTGTGTTTGATGATAACCCGTACAAAGCGGCGGTGAATGGTTCGCTGTGGAGCATGGTGTGGGAAATAAAGATGTATATTCTTTTGCTTCTCTTTTGGGTCGCATGCGGCTCGAAAATTGGCAACAAGGTCAAACGTTTTGGCTACCTCATCATCTCGAATGCCTTGCTTGCGTGTACGCTGGTTCTCGCGCGCTCTTTTTTTGATTTGGAAGAGAGTCGATTTGTCAGGTTTGACTTCATGTTTTTCACCGGCGCAGCGTTTTCGGTGTTAAAAAAGCGCATCAGTCTTTCTTTTGGAATTTTCGTTACCTGCTGTATTGCGCTGACTGTGTCTGCCTTTATCAACAAGCAGGCGTTTTTTTGCATCTACCATCTAAGCATCGCGTACGTTCTATTTTATCTGGCCTACGTTCCCGCCGGCTTTCTCCGAAAATTTAATGCCTTTGGCGATAATTCTTATGGAATCTACATTTACGCCTTCCCTATACAGCAGTCCGTTATCGCCTTGTTGCCTGGCGTATCGGTCTCATTATTGACGATCATCTCTTTCCCGGTGACGCTGTGCTTCGCGCGCGCCTCCTGGTATCTGGTTGAGCAACCTGCTCTCAATTTGAAGAAATTCTTAAGCGCACGAGGGCAACGATCCAGTGTCCCTGGCACACCGGTTTAAGCCATGCCGAACATCGGTCGGCGGCAACTATGCAATCACATCTCCGGCCGCATTAGCGCGGATAGGTCGTGGGTAGCCAAGCCAGGATTAAATCTCGGCACTAGCTACGGTAGTGTCCGCCCCTGCGCATCAGTTCAGTAATTTTTTCCTGCGCCTGTTCCAGCGCCGCAGACGGCGACAGGATGCCGGCTACCGCATCGTGCAGCAGGGTGCCCAGGATCTGCTCGTCGATGACTGTCCACTCGGGGATGATCGGCCGCCAGTTGGGATTGGCGTGCTCCAGTTGCTTGCTGAGGATAGAATATTCCGGGTAGATGATTTGCAGCTCCGCGTCGCGCATCGTGCTGACCCGTGTCGGCGCGCCGCCTTTGCGGGCTATGGTCTTATCCTGCTGGGGCGCGGTGATCCAGCCCAGCAACTGCATCGCCCTGGCCGGGGACGGCGCATTTTTGGGCATCGCGAAAGCGAAGCCGCCGGTCTCGGAAGAGTGGACGGTGCCTTTGGGATGCAAGGCATAGGCCACATTGTCTTGTACCAGCGATTTGACGCTGTCGTTGACCAGCGCGAAGACGTTGGTGGAATCCAGGTACATCGCCGCGTCGCCGGAGATGAAGGCATTGCACATGTCCGCGTAGCTGTTCTTCAGTATGCCGCCGCTGGTCGTGGCATGGATTGCCTGCAACACTTCGATTGCCCGGATGCCGGCGGGGCTGTGTACTTTGCAATGCCAGCGCGCATCGAATACCTCTCCGCCAAAGGAGTTGAAGTGCAGCAGCCAGGCATGCGTCACATGATGGCCGCGCTGCCCCCTGCTGCACAAAGGCTGCATGCCGGGCTCTCGCAGCTTTATCGTATTTAACAGCGGCAGCAGTTCGTCATAAGTGGCCGGCGGTTTCAGGCCATGCCGATGGAAGATGTCTGCCCGGTAGGCCAGGATGCTGGTCTCCGACCCCACCGGCAATGCGAATAAATGCGCGGACGGTCCGTCCAGATATCCTCTTGCTCCGCCAACCTTGCCGGCCACCGTCAGATAGGCCGGCACCAGATCGCCCGCATCTTGCAGGTGCAGGCGTCCTGCCGATTGCTCCTTATCCAGGTCCGCCAGCATATTCTGGGACGCGTATTCGGTCTTCCACGCCGCCAGCATGGTGATCAGGTCGTATTTGCCCTTGCTTTGCCGCAGTTCCTTCAACTGCACCTGTCGCATGTCGAGATACGGAAAAACGTCAATTTCAATCCGTATCCCCGTGTTCTCCGAAAACTTTTTCAGCAAGGTCTTCAGCAGCTCGAAATACGGCAATTCCGGGAACATGATCCGCAGCGGCTTGCCGGCGGCCGGGCCGGCATGGATCGCCGGTGCTGCGGCCAGCATCGTGGACGGCAGCGCCATTGCCGCCAGCGAGGACTTCAGTATCTGGCGGCGCCGGATTGAAATGGGGAGAGGAACTTTGGATGTGCTCATGGCATGGTCGCGCTGATCTTCAGGCCTCTGCATTCTCGTGCTGGGGCAGGAGTTCTTCAATAGCGGACGCCGGCAGCGCGGTGGAACGCAGCCAGCCCTGGTACATGTCGCAGCCTATCAGCCCCAGCGAAGCCAGCTGTTCGTCGGTTTCCACGCCCTCGGCGATGACCTGCATGCCGAAATCATGGCCCAGCGTGGAAATAGCCTTGACGATCGCCTGGTCCTTGCTGTTGTTGGTATGGCCTTTGACAAAGCGCTGGTCTATCTTGATTCTTTGCACCGGGAAATCGCGCAGATAGGTCAGCGACGCATACCCGGTGCCGAAATCGTCGATGCTGATGCCGACGCCGTAGGCATTCAGCTGCTCCAGGCAGGTTTTGGCGATCTCGGTGTCTTGCATGATCATGGTTTCGGTGACTTCGATTTCCAGCCGGCGCGGGTCTATGCCGGCGTCATTGATGGTAGCGATGACGAAGTCGACAAAGCCGGCCTGGAAGAATTGCAGGCTGGAGACATTCACCCCCACTACAAAATCATCCGGCAAATTCCATGTGGCGATGGTCCTGCAGACGTCGATCAAGACCTGGTTGCCGATCTGGATGATCAGGCCCGATTCTTCCGCCACCTTGATGAAGTCCTTGGCTGGCAGCATGCCGCGCTTGCTGTGCTTCCAGCGCAGCAGGGTTTCCACGCCGCATAGCCGGTGCGTGCTGACGCGGAACTGCGGCTGGAAGTAGGGCACCAGCTGGCCCTCCGTAATCGCGACCCGGAGTTCGCGTTCCAGGCTGGTTTGCTTTTCCAGCACTTCGGCGATGTCGGTGGAGAAGATCGTATATTTATTCTTGCCTTTTTCCTTGCTGTGATACATCGCGATGTCCGCCTGTTTCATCAGGACGTCGGCATCCGGCTCGCCGCCGTTGGCGATCGCCACGCCTATGCTGGTGGTCAGGTAATAGGTGTGCTGGCCCAACTGCATCGGTGCGCACACCAGCGACAGGATGCGGTTTGCGATGGCGCGTATATCCTTGTCGTTGTCCAGCTCATCCACCAGGATCACAAATTCATCGCCTCCCAGCCTGGCGATGAAGTCGCGCGTCTTGACCGCGCTGCGCAAGCGCAGCGCGATTTCTATCAGTACCTGGTCGCCGACGTCATGGCCGACCGAATCGTTGATGAACTTGAAGCGGTCCAGGTCGAGGAACAGCAGCGCCAGCTTGCTTTTCTGCGCACGCGATCCGCTCAGCGCCTGTTCGGTGGCGATGCGCAGGCTGGCCCGGTTGGCCAGGCCGGTCAGGGCGTCCTGGTAAGCCAGTTGCTTGATCTTTTGCTCGGACAGGTATTTTTCGGTGACGTCCATGGCGATCACGCGCAGGGTGAAACCGGTTTCGGCGCCGCTGGAATCGATGATCAGGTTCAGCCAGCTCGGCATTTGTGCGCTGATCTGGACAATCAGGTGGGTGTGCAGCGAGGTCTCGAATGCCGCCGCCACGATATCGCCGAAGATGATCGCATCTTCGGCTTCCATGCTGGCCAGGATTTGCGTGAAATAGTCAATTTTCTGCGTGGCGGGCAGGCCGAATAGCTCCAGGATGTTGCCGGTCTGCGCACTGATCTGGTGGCTGGGAGTCAATTGGAAGCTGCCCATCTTTGCCAGCCGCTGGGTTTCCAGCAGCGAGCCTTCGCTATGGTGCAAGGCCCTGGTCATGTCTTTCGCCAGCCTGTGCGCGATCTTGCCCGTTCTTACCGTCACATACACAAAACCGGTGGCAAACGCCGTCAGCAGCAGGCCGATGAACAGGATGAACCAGATTGCATCCGTTTCGGCCAGGCCGTCGCTACTCAGCATCTCGTAGCGCACTGTCCATTTTTGCCCAGGCACGGTCAGCGGCAGTGCGAAGCTGGTGGTCTGGGTGGCTGAGCTGCCGGTCGCGGCAGGTTTGTTTCCGGCCAGCGTCACCGTCACCGGCCTGGTTTCCAGGTCGCTGCCGAATACCTGGATTTGCTTCAATTGCAAATTCGACCCGTTGAACAGGCTGGGCAACAGCTTGTCGATGGAAATGACGGTGGTAAACGCCCCGCTGAAGGCGATGCGTCTTTGCGCCTCAGTGCGTATGGGCAAGCCGGTTTCATAGACCGGCATGGAAATGACGATATTATTTCCACGCAGCAGCGGATGGGTATTGTTCAATACGAAGGAGGAGGCGTGCCCGCTGTCCCTCAGGCGCTTGCTGCCTTCCTGGAACCATTTTTCCAGGTTCAGGCCGTGCGCGCCTTGCAGTTTCTGCCTGGGCTCCAGGTACAGGGCCACCAAGGCATCCTGGCCGGGCACCTTATCGAGAATATGGAAGCCGGGATAGCCGCGCACGTCGACGGAGGTATCGGTCCTGACCAAGGCTTCGAACTGCGGCATGTCCCGCGGGCTGACCCTTTTGGAGAACAGTTTGGCCGCCAGCCAGGGCTGGTTTTCTATCTTTGCAAATGAATGGAAGGTATAGCGGTCGAAGTCGGGAGAGATGTGATACAGGCTGACGAAGGACTCCAGGCGCGACACCTCGTGTTCCAGTTCATTTTGCAAGCTGGCGTGGTGCTGGAACACGCTTTCCTGCAGACGCCTCTGCGCGTTTTCCCTGGTCACCTGCAGCGATAGCCAGGATAGCCAGGCTGTCACAGACAGGCAGACGAGGGCGGTGAGCAAGGCTGCCGGTATTGCTTTGATGTTGAAAAAAGTCAATCCGCGCGCCTGGCCCATGCTTATCCTTATGCCTGCGGCAATGGCTGGCGCGCGCTATCGGCGGCACTGCCGGCGCGAGCTTGCACGGCGCGTAAATACAGGAACAGGCCCAGCCCCACCAGCGCGATGCTGCAGCTATTGGCCATCCAGAAGCCCGATGCGCCCTTGAAGAAAGGAGGGCTGACGTGCAGCGGGTCCAGGCCCAGCGTGTATCCGCCGCACAGGCCTACGCCCCATAAGGCGACCGCGTAAATAATGGTGGGGATCACGGCAATTTTATACGCGCGCAGTATGAAGGCGACCGTGACCTGTATCGCATCGAAGAACTGGTAAAAGGAGATGAACAGGAACAAGGGCAGCGCCGCCGCGATGATGATCTCATTGGAGGTATACGCGTGCAGGATCAGGTGGCGCGCGAACCAGATCGTAATGCCGACCGGCACGGCCAGCATGGCCGCCAGCGCGATGCCGGCATTGCCTATCTGCTGCGCGCCATGCTGCTTGCCGGCGCCGATGGCCTGGGCGACCAGGGTGCCGGTGGCGCTGGCGATGGCCAGCGGCAGCATGTACAGGATGGTGCCAAGGTTGGCGGTCAACTGATGTCCGGAGACGGCAATTTCACCAAGGCGGGCGATGAACAGGGCCATGAAGGCAAACGCAGTCACCTCGATCAGGTAGCTGAGCCCCATCGGGATGCCCAGCTTCAGCAAAGACGCCAGTGTCGCCCAGTGCGGCAAGACGAAGCCGGTGCCGAACAGGCCGAACATGCGGTAAAACTTTACCTGGCGCAGTATCAGCCAGCCGGTCAGCAGCATCAGCCAGGCGATTACGGCGGTTGCCACCGCGCAGCCGGGACCGCCCAGCGCAGGGATGCCGAAGCCGCCGAAGATGAACAATTTATTCAGCGGGAACTTGAGCATCAGTGCGGAAACCTGGATCGCCATGACCATCTTGGGCCGGCCGACGGCATTGTTCAGCGCGCCGTAGATGCGAAAGCCCATGGTGGCCGGCAACGCCAGCGCCAGCACTTGCAAATACATCGAGGCTTTATGGTTCAGCTCCGGCGATGCCTGCGCAATAGACAGCAGGCTTTGCGGGAACAGCAGCACCAGGCAGCCTATGCAGGACAGGAAGAATCCCAGCCACACGCCTTGCTTTACTTCCACGCCGATCTGCTTGTAGTGTTGGGCGCCGAATAATTGGCTGACGGCGGGGGAGATTGCCTGCAAGACGCCGTTCAGGCCGACGAAGATGCTGACGTAAATTGAAATGCCGATGGACAGGGCTGCCAGGTCGGTCGCCGAAAAGCGCGAAGTCATCGCCGTGTCGATCACGCCGTTGCCGACCACGGCCAGCTGGCCTATCAGCATGGGCCAGGCCAAAGCGGCGATGCGCCGCATATGGACGCCCAGCCCGGCCTGGATCATGGCTGCTTCCGCATGTACAGTGAAAAGCTTTCATCCCTGTCGTACGCGCGGCGGCCTTGCCAGATGCGCTCCCACGGGCCGCGATAATTGCTGTCTTCCGGCATCATCTCTTTTGCGTTCTTTTCTTTCAGGTTGCGGCTGTCCTGCAATAGCAGCAGATCGCAATGCGGGTCTGAAAAACCGGAGAAACGCAGTCCGCCGAAATACGCAAACATCGCGCGCTGCGCAGGATCGACATTGCTGTCTATGCAATTGTAGGGCTTATGCACATTGCGTTGAATTTGCTGCGCGATATCTTTGGCCACCCCGGCATAGGTGATGCGGTGATTGATCAGCGGCAGGCACAGGGTCATCAGCAGCAGCCAGCACAGGATGACGCCGCCGGTGGACAAGACCACGGCCCGCCATAACACCGAAGGCTGGCGCGAGATGCGCCAGTACACCAGCCGGAACCAGGCGACGCTGACGGCCAGCGCGATCACAAAAGTGAACAGGTTGAATTCAGGGACAAAGCCGGGCGCCCAGCTCAGCACCTTCTTTGCAATCGGCGCCGGCCAGCCGCTTTGCATGGCGATCCAGGCAAACCAGATGATGCTGGCGAAACCGGTCATGATCATCACGGCAAACCAGTCTACCGCATTGATCGCGCTGCGCTTCATCGTCGGCAGGCCGAATGCGGCGAGCATCGCCAGCGGAGGCAGGATAGGCAACAGGATGCTTTGCTCTGGGAAGTGGTTCAGGAAGGCCAGTACGACCACGCACAATACGTAGGTCACGGGCAAAGCGATGTGCAAGGCTTTTTCCTGCTTGCGCCAGGCATACACCGCCCAGGCCGCAAACGGCCACGCGGGCCAGGCAAACCAGATACCGTATTTGAAGAAATAGGTCACGCTTTCCACGTCGGGAAAGTCTATCTGGCGGGAATTCCATTGCATCCAGGCCGCAAATGGAGAGCTGCTGAATGGATGGATGATGTTGATCGCGAAGACCCAGATGCCGGTAACCACCAGGGCCGCCGGCAGCGTCACCAGCAGCAGGATGCGGTGATATTTCTGCTTCAGGTAAAAAGACAGGCCGACCAGGCTGAGTATCAGCGCCCCAGGCAGCACCCAGCCGCGGGTCAGCGCCATCAGCCCCAGGCATATTCCAAGTTGCAAGGCCAAGCGCTTGGCCGGCGCCTCCAGCAAGCGCACGCACAGGTAGAGGGAGCACGCGACCAGCGAAATATGCAGCGACTCGGCGCTGGTTTCATGGCTGGGCAAGAGCAGGCCCAGGCAGCCCAGGTAGATCAGCAGGGCGCCGTCAGCCAGCGTGCGGCCGAAATCCCTGGGCTCGGGTTGCCCGCCAAATGCCAGCTTTAGCGGCTGGGCTTCCGAACGGCGCCCGAGCAGATAGGTGGCATACCAGACTGATACCGAACCCAGCAGGAAGAAAAATGCGGTGGACAGCCGTGCTGCAGTCGCATCGCCGACCAGCCAGCCGAACAGCTTGATGCAGAGCGCCCCCAGCCAGAATGCCAGCGGTCCTTCTTCCGGAGCCGGCAGGCCGACGATGTGCGGCCATAACCAGTCTTGCAAGCCGCCGTGCGCCATGGTCCACATGACGCCGAAGCTGGCGGCGTCATCGCCTTTCCAGGGGTCGCGTCCTAACAGGCCGGGCAGGATATACAGCAGGCACAAAGCAAAAATGACCCCGCGCGGGAGTGCGATTGTCGCAGCAGCAGGAAGGCGAACTGGCTTCATATCTCTCAGTACAGGGGATCGGGGTATTAATTATTTTTCGATTGCAATGCGGCAGTGATGAATAAGCGCTTCATTCGCATCGCAATATCAAGATTTCCACATGGAAACAATGAAGTGTAATCAAAAAAGGCAGCCTCAGCTGCCTTTTTCCAACAACACAGATGCCTAGGCTGATTAGCCTGCAACGGAAGTTTTGGAGCCGACAGTACCGAACTTCTGGCGGAATTTCTCAACGCGGCCAGCGGTGTCGACGATTTTGTGTTTGCCGGTGTAGAAAGGATGGGATTCCGCAGAAACCTCAATCTTCACCAGTGGATATTGTTTGCCTTCAAATTCGGTAGTTTCACGTGTCTGGATAGTGGAACGTGTGACGAATTTGAAATCGTTGGATACATCGTGGAACAGAACTTCACGATAGTTTGGGTGGATACCGTCTCTCATGCTTGCCTCAAATAGTTTTGGTAGCCAATCATCACTTCGGCGGTCGACTTGCTTCTTGACCCGATTGTTGATCACTTGCCGGTTAAAAAATGCTACGTGGCCTTATGCCAGCCCAAGATTGTACAATAAAATCATATGTTTGCGCCATCCGGGCAATGGGTTGCAGCAAGAGCGTGTTGCGGGATTGCATGCAAAACTGATAGAAATATTGCATGATTGGCCACTAAATCGATAATTTTTTATAAAAAACTAAATATTAAGCCTTACGTAGAACTATCTCAGACAGGGAATTCATACTCCCCCACGTCATTCCCGCGGAAGCGGTGCAGCAGGGGTTTCAAGCAGCATGCTGCTTGCCTGCGTAACGGTTTTGCCTTACAAGGCAAGACTCCCTCCCTACAGGGACGCAGGGGAATCCATTTTTTTTGCCGAATCGACAATGGGTCCCCGCTTTCGCGAGGACGACGCTGTGGAACTTGCAGCGCCTCATATGTGAGTAAGTCCTAAACACAATCCAGCCAGATAATAACAGGGAGAAACAATGGCAATTCCACTCCATTTTGAAATGACTACCTTATTGCACGTAGTGGAGGTCGGCGGGATCATCGCATTTGCGCTTTCCGGCTTCATTGAGGCGCGCATGAAGAAAATGGATGCGGTCGGCGTATTTACGGTGGCCTTCATTACCGCCTTCGGCGGCGGCACCTTGCGCGACCTGTTACTGGACCGGCGCCCGCTGTTTTGGGTGGAGCACCAGGAATATCCGATACTGGTCTTCGTGCTGGCACTGGGGGCGACGCCCTTTTTGCGCCATCTGCGCTCCAATGCGACGGAGCGGGCGATCATTTATGCCGACGCGCTGGGCCTTGGCCTGTTCAGCGTCGGCGGCGCTTCGCTGGCGCTGGAGGGCAAAATGCCGCTGTTCATCTGCGTCATGATGGGGGTGATCACCGGCATCTTCGGCGGCGTGCTGCGGGACGTGATTTGTAACGAAATCCCGCTGGTGTTCCGGCGCGGCCAGCTCTATGCAACCTGCTCCTTCACCGGCTGCTGGGCTTACCTGCTCCTGAATCGTTTGAAGGTGAGCGAAACGCTGGCGGTAGCGATGGGGATATTGATTACCTTCACGCTGCGCATGCTGGCGGTGAGGTTCAATTGGAAATTACCGGGGTGATGTGCATCTGACTCGTAAAGGCATTGTCCACGAAAAACACGAAAAACACGAAAAAAACCGTGATAGAGCGCGCATGTGTTTAAGTACTTGCTTTGCTTTGCTTTGCTTTGCTTTGCTTTCGTGTTTTTCGTGCTTTTCGTGGAAAAATAATTCTTTTTTTGGCTTGGTCGTCTGGTAGGGGGGCACCTGTGCCCAACGCCGTCGACCAGCGATATTCCTTTTTATTTCGCGTATAAGTTTGGTAGGGTGGGCAAGCATTGCCCACGCCGCCGACGGATGGCGTTCCTTTTATTGTGAAGTTTGCGGCCGTGCTGTCATCGCAACCGCGTGGGCACAGGTGCCCACCCTACCGGGTCACGCATAAAAAAAAGGGCACGCAGTCAACACTGGGTGCCCTTTGGTCCGGCTGGCTAAGCTTAGCCGCCGCGGCGCATCATTTCAAAGAACTCTGCATTGTTCTTGGTCGCCTTCATCTTGTCGAGGATGAACTCCATCGCTTCGATCTCGTCCATGTTGTACAGCAGCTTGCGCAGGATCCAGATTTTTTGCAGCTGGTCCGGCTTGATCAGCAACTCCTCGCGGCGCGTGCCGGATTTGTTCAGGTTGATCGCCGGGTAGGTGCGTTTTTCAGCCAGACGGCGTTCCAGGTGGACTTCCATGTTGCCGGTGCCCTTGAATTCTTCAAAGATCACGTCATCCATGCGGCTGCCGGTTTCGATCAGCGCGGTAGCGATGATGGTCAGCGAACCGCCTTCTTCGATATTGCGCGCAGCGCCGAAGAAGCGTTTCGGGCGTTGCAGCGCATTCGCATCCACGCCGCCGGTCAGCACCTTGCCGGAAGCCGGGATCACGGTATTGTAGGCGCGCGCCAGACGGGTGATGGAGTCCAGCAGGATCACCACGTCTTTTTTCATTTCCACCAGGCGCTTGGCTTTTTCCAGCACCATTTCGGCAACCTGGACGTGACGCGTAGCCGGTTCGTCGAAAGTGGAGGCAACCACTTCGCCGCGCACCGAGCGCTGCATTTCCGTCACTTCTTCCGGCCGTTCGTCGATCAGCAGCACGATCATCACGGTGTCAGGATGGTTAGTCGTGATGGCATGCGCAATGTGCTGCAGCATGACCGATTTACCCGATTTCGGCGAAGCCACCAGCAAACCGCGCTGGCCTTTGCCGATAGGCGCGATCATGTCGATGATGCGGCCGGTGATGTTTTCTTCGCCGCGCATGTCGCGTTCCAGCGGCAGCGGCTTGTTCGGATGCAGCGGCGTCAGGTTTTCAAACAGGATGCGGTGTTTCGACGCTTCCGGCGATTCGCCGTTGACCTTGTCGACCTTGACCAGGGCGAAATAGCGCTCGCCGTCTTTCGGCGTCCGCACTTCACCTTCGATCGAATCGCCGGTGTGCAGGTTGAAGCGGCGGATTTGCGAAGGCGAAATATAAATGTCGTCGGTAGACGCCATGTAGCTGGCGTCGGGCGAGCGCAGGAAGCCAAAGCCGTCAGGCAGGACTTCGAGGGCGCCATCGCCAAAAATCTGTTCTCCTGATTTCGCGCGCTTTTTCAGGATCGCGAACATCAGTTCTTGTTTGCGCAAACGCGCTGCGTTATCGATGTCCAGGCCGATTGCCATTTCTAGCAGGGCGGAGACGTGTAACGCCTTTAATTCAGATAAATGCATAGGTATGAGTGTCCCGGGATGGGAAATATTGGGTGGGGGAGGGAACTGCGTGGTGTAGTTAGTAAAACACAAGCGGCGATGCGGGCGCACCGCCGCGATTGTTATTAGATATTGCTGTCGATGAACGAAGTCAGCTGACCCTTGGCCAGCGCACCGACTTTTTGTGCCGCCGGGACGCCGTTCTTGAACAGGATCAAAGTAGGGATGCCACGGATGCCGTGCTTGGCAGGTACTGCCTGGTTGGCGTCAACATCCAGCTTGACGATCTGCAGTTTGTCGCCGTATTCCTTGGCAACTTCTTCCAGGATCGGGGCGATCATCTTGCATGGACCGCACCATTCGGCCCAGAAATCGACCAGGACAGGTTTGTCGGATTTGAGTACATCTGCTTCAAAAGATGCGTCGGTAGTATGTTTAATATGTTCGCTCATGGTTTCCTCAGTGTGAGGGAAAAAGAATCAATGTGTGCCAAGACGACTTACCATTCCTGCTTGGTGGTTGCCAGCGGCGTTCCCTATTCTAGTGAATATCTGGGGATGCCGTGCGCGAATTCAAGTTTCTGTGGGTGCGGTAAGAGGTATTGCGGCGGGATATTCGCTAAATCATAACCGATTTTAATAAAAAGTGTGGCCCATGTAATTATTTTGATCTTGTTTTTTCAAGGCCTCGCATAAAATGACAGGTAATCTGTTGCAAAAATGCGAGATCATCCCATCCCCAAGCGGGGCGGCCGGAGCCGTTCCCCTCAGTGAGCCACATGCCATTAAAGTCCATACAAATTGTGCCTTCTGCCAACTTCTGGCCGGATGCCGCACGTGCCTTGCTGGCTGCCTGCCGCGAGGCCAGCGGCGGCCAGAACCAGCGCGATTTCGCCGATTGGCGCGTGGTGTTGCCAACCTTCGCCCATGCGCAGCCGCTGAAAGCGGCCATGAATGCGGAGCTGGGCGGGACTTTCGTGCCGCCGCAATTCTTTACCCTGTCCGGCTGGCTGGCGACCTTGCCGCCGTCACCGAATGTGCTGCCCGCCAGCGAGCGGCTGATGCGCTTGTATGCCGAATTGCGCCAGCACGGCTGGTTGAAAAAATTATTTACCGCGCGCCGCAATACCGATCTGCTGCCGCTGGCGCAAACACTGTTAGCGTTATCAGACGAGTTGACGCAAGCTTTGCTGCCGGCGTTGCATGCCGATGCTGCCAGCGATCCGGAGCAACGCTGGCAAAGCGCGTTGGAACAATTGTCGCCGGATGCGCGCAAATTATTGTCGGATGAAACGCAACTGGTGTGGTCGATCTGGAAAAGCCAGCTGGACGCCGATGATGCGATCGCGGCGCGTTTCGCGCAAATGCAGCAGGTAGCCGCAAGCGCCAGCCAGCCGCTGGTTTGGATCAGCTCGGTGGCGCCGGAGCCTTTGGAGCAAGCTTTTCTCGACACCTACGCCAGGCGCCAGCAAGTGCTGACGATCACGCTCGATTGGCGTGCGCAAGCACTGCAGTCGACCTATAGGCTGGCGTGGCCGGAGATGGTGGAAGCGTCGACCGATGAAGAGAGTCCTGATGTCACAGCTGCCGATCATGCGTTGCCGACCGAGCTGGCACTTTGTGCAGCCGGCAGCGTCGAAGACGAAGCGGTGCAAGGTGCGCAGACGGTAATCAATTGGCTGCAGTCGGGCAAAACCAATCTGGCGATTGTGGCCCAGGACCGGGTTGTGGCGCGGCGCATTCGCGCCTTGCTGGAACGTGCGCAGATTCATGTGGCCGACGAAACCGGCTGGAAATTGTCGACCACCCGTGCCGCCTCCGCGATTGCCGCCTGGTTCGATGTGGTCACCTCCCGCGGCGAAACCACGGCCCTGCTCGATCTGCTGAAGTCACCGTTTGTATTGAACGAAGCGCCCAGCGATCTGTTGCACGATGCGCAGGACAGCGTCGCCAACAAGTCGGCGCTGGTGATGAAAATAGAGCTGCTGCTGCGGCGCGCCAACGTGCTGGGTGAATGGCGCACCGTGATCAACGCCTTGAATGCCGCGCCGGCGGAGCAAAAGGCGGTGAGCTTGCTGGCGCAGCAAGCAGCATTGTTCAGCGGTCGCAAGAACTTGCGCGATTGGATCGCCACCACCACATCGGCACTGGATAAGTTAGGCGTCAGCGCGGCGCTCAGCGCGGATTCGGCCGGCCTGCAGATCTTGCAACTGCTGCAGAATATTGCGCCGCCGGCTAATGATTTTGCGGCATTATTTTCCTTTTCGGAATGGCGCGCGCTAGTCAATCTGCAACTCGACGACACCAGTTTCATCAGCGCCATCAATGACCGCCGGGTGGTGATGCTGCCGCTGAACGGCGCCCGTCTGCGCAGTTTCGATGCGGTGCTGATGGTCGGCGCCGATGCCGATCACCTGCCGTCGCAACCGCAAGAGACGCTGTTTTTTGCCAATACCGTGCGGCGCGAGCTGGGGTTGGCGACACGCGAAAGCCGCCAGCGCCAGCAATTGCGCGATGTGGTCGAACTGCTGGCGCTGAATCCGCAAGTGGTGTTGTCCTGGCAGGCGCATAAGGATGGCGAACCGAATCCGGTCAGCCCCTGGATCCAGCGCTTGCAACTGACCTTGGCGCGCGCTGCTGCGCCCGCGCTGCAAGAACGGCGCATGACGATTGCCGCGCAGAGTTTGCAAGCTACACCTTCGCTGATGCCAGCGCCGGCGGCGCCGCAGCTGACGCCCACTCGACTGACGGCCAGCGCCTACAACAGTTTTATCGCCTGTCCGTATCAATTTTTTGCCAGACGCATGTTGGGCCTGGCCTCGCTGGATGAATTATCCGACTTGCCGGAAAAGCGCGACTACGGCGGCTGGCTGCATGAAATCCTGGAGACTTATCACGAAACCCTGCGCGATCAGCCATGTCCGGCGAATCAGAGGGAATCTTTGCTGATCGATATTTCAAAAAAAATATTCGACGGCATCATCGCCAAAAATGCTGCAGCCCTGGGCTATTACTCGCGCTGGCAAAAAGTGATTTCTGCCTATGTAGTCTGGGCTAATGAACACGAAGCTCAGGGCTGGTTTTTCGTATTCGGCGAACAGGCTTATGAAAAGACTATGCAGCTGGCAGATCGCGAACTGACGCTGCACGGCCGGATTGACCGGATTGATGAGAACAACACCGGCGAGCGCGCGGTACTTGACTACAAGACCAACAATCTGGTCGCGCTGAATAAAAAGCTGAAAGACCATGAAGATCATCAATTGGCGTTCTACGGGTTGCTGTCGGATCGCCCGGTCGCGGCGGCGCATTACGTGGCCTTGGAAACTACTAAAGACAAGGTCGGCGACGTGAGCGCACCCGATTATGACGAAGCGCAACGTGCTCTGGCGGCGCAGATTGCCGTCAATGTGCAAGCGATTGCGCGTGGTGTAGGCTTGCCCGCCAACGGAGTTGCATCGGTTTGCCAGTATTGCGATGTACGTGGCTTGTGTCGCAAGGGAGCATGGGAATGAATCAAACCATGCAAACTTCCGTAGCGAGCGCGTATCGGATGAACGGCGCGGTAGTCGACACCCAAAGCTTTACCAATGCCGCCTGCGATCCCCAGCATTCGGTGGTAGTGGAAGCCTGCGCCGGCAGCGGTAAAACCTGGTTGCTGGTGGCGCGCATGTTACGGCTGTTGCTGGCCGGCGCCGCGCCATCCGAGTTACTGGCGATTACCTTCACCCGCAAGGCTGCGCAAGAAATGCGCGAGCGCTTGCTGGAGTTGCTGCACGACCTGGCCTTGCAGCCGGACGCCAAAGTACGCAATCTGCTGCTGGAGCGCGGTATCGCGCCGCAAGACCTGATGCATGTGTTGCCTGCGGCGCGTAATCTGTATGAGCGGGTACTGGCCAGCCCGCAAAGTTTGTCGATCGATACCTTCCATAGCTGGTTCGCACGGCTGCTGCAAATTGCGCCGCTGGCTTCCGGCGTGCCGCACGGTTATGCGTTGACCGAGAAAACCGGCGAATTTCTGGCTGACGCTTATCTGCGCTTCATGCAATCGCTGAACGATGAAGAGAATGGCCAGATCAAACAGGATTTGCTGGCGCTGTATCAGCTGGTCGGCGATTTCAGCACCAGAAAATTGCTTAATGCGTTCATCGATAAACGTGCCGAATGGTGGGCCGTGATCCAGCAGGGCGTGGATGCACCGCTGGAATGGTTGCGCAAAATGTGTGGCGAAGACGCCGAAATCGACGCTCGCCTGTCCTTGTGGGACGACACCAGATTCCTGTCCGAGATCAAACAGATTGCCTGGCTGTTGGGGCAGGGTTCGGCGACCAATCAGAAGCGCGCAACCGCGATTGAAATGGCGCTGACCGCAGGCGCCACGGCGGATAATTTCGACGCACTCTGCCATCAGTTTTTCGACGATGCAGGAAAACCGCGCAGTAACGGCAAGGCCAAGGATTTTCTGAAAGTGCTGGAGAACAGCCTGGGCGGCAATGCGCTCGATGCTTTTGATGCGCAATTCGTTGCAACTGGGGACGCGCTCAAGTTGCTGCGCAAACGCAGCCACGAACGCAGCGTGCTCAGTTTGAACCAGCATTTGTTCAGCGTCGGCAACGCCTATCTGGAATGCTATCAGGCGCTCAAGGCAGAGCAGCGCGTGTTCGATTTCGCCGATCTGGAATGGCAGGCATATCGCTTGCTGACTAATCCCGACAGCGCAGCCTATCTGCAAAGCCGGCTCGACAGCCGCTACAAGCATATTCTGCTGGACGAATTTCAAGACACCAATCCGCTGCAATGGAGCATCGTGCGCGCCTGGCTGAGCGCCTATGGCGAAGACGCCGGCCAGCCCAGCGTGTTTGTGGTGGGCGATCCGAAGCAATCGATTTACCGCTTCCGCCGCGCCGAACCGCGGGTCTTCGAAGCCGCGCGCAAACTATTGCAGGAGCAGGGCGCTACGGTGTTGCAAGCCAATCAAACCAGGCGCAACGCCAGCGCGATCATAGAAGTGCTGAACGCCAGCTTCTACGCTAATCCGCTGTTTTCTGCGCAAACCACGCTGGGCGAAGTCGGTGGCGAGGTCTGGCGTTTGCCTTTGATCCAGCAAGTGGAGGATGAGGCAGATGAGGAGGCAGAAGAACAGGCGCAGGGTTTGCGCAATCCATTGACCACCGCGCGTGAGGAGTCGGAAGATGCGCGTCGCCGCGACGAGGGCAAGCAATTGGCGCAAGCTTTATGGCGCGCCAGGCAAGAACTGACCGTGCGGCAGGAGCATGGCAGCCGCGTGTTGCGCTGGTCGGATGTGATGCTGTTGGTAAAAAAGCGCAGTCATCTCGGCGCCTACGAAAGCGCGCTGCGCGAAGCTGGCATACCGTTCATGTCCGATAAGCGCGGCGGCTTGCTGGAATCGCTGGAAATTTCCGATCTGATTGCCTTGCTGACTTTTCTGATCACGCCGGACGATGCGCGGGCATTGGGCCATGTGCTGAAATCGCCGATCTTTGGCGCCAGCGACGACGACCTGATCGCCCTGGCGCAACGCAGCGAGCGCGGTTGGTGGGCGCGCTTGCGCGCTGCTTCGGCGGATCAAAGCGCCGCACCCGCGCTGCAACGCGCAACTGCACTGCTGGAAGAATGGTTGCAAGCCGCGCCGCGTTTGGCGGTGCATGATCTGCTTGACGTGATTCTGCATCGCGGGCAATTGCTGGCGCGCTATGCACAAGCGGCGTCGCCTTTGTCGCGCAGCCAGGCCATAGGCAATATCGAGGCCTTCGTCGAGCTGGCGCTGAATATGGATGCGGGCCGCTATCCCAGTTTGCCGAAATTTATCGACGCCTTGCGCGGCTTGCAAAACGCCGCCGGCGGCGACGCCCCTGACGAAGCCAGTATCGACGCCGCCACCGATGCGGTGCGGATTCTGACGGTGCACAGCGCCAAGGGGCTGGAAGCGCCGGTAGTGGTGCTGCTCGACGCGAATCACAGCAAACCGGCGCGCGACGACTACGGCATCCTGTGCGACTGGCAGCAAGACGAGGAAGCGCCGCGGCACTTTTCCGCCTTCGGCAGCAGCGCTGAACGTGGTGCTGCACGCGATCTTTTGTTTGCGGCTGAGGAAGGTTTCAAGACACAGGAAGACTGGAATCTGCTATACGTCGCAACCACTCGCGCCAAGCAGTTGCTGATCATTAGCG